>JBBRHB010000654.1:0-3323 GCA_038223355.1 Chloroflexales bacterium | reverse complement strand
ATTAGCGTACTGCGGTAAGGCCGACAGCGCCTGGCAAACATCGATCCCACTGATGTCGGGCAGCTGGAGATCACAGATGAGCGCGTCAACGGCCGTACCCGTTAGCATGTCCAGCCCTTCAATTCCATTTTCGGCTAGCATGGTTCGATCGCCGGCCGTTTGGAGTACTTTGCCCAGTAACCTGCGCAAGGTCGGCTCATCATTGATCACTAAGATAGTTGGCATAGAAGATATCGATCCACATAATGGTTATATGAGGAGGATACCAAGGGTGCCTATCCGCCAAGCTTACCAGCACGATAGATATACATAGCAACGTTTTCAGTTTACTGGCGACCGTTACTTAAGGTTGAGGCCTAGCGCTTGTAGTAGGCCGGCGCTGAGAGAGAAGCAGAGCCAGAAGGTCAGGAGAGCGGTGATGCCGACCACCGTGGCTAGCCCAATGGCACTCCAACGGCGCAGGCCACGCCTTTGTTCAGCCAGGGTTTGTAGCCGGTCGAAGGCGCGGTAGCAGCCATACAAAACGAGCGTACAAAAGACGACGCCGATAAGGAAGAATAGGGCGACAATATTCATGGGACCGAGACAACATCGTCATGATGGCACGGATGAAGGTTATACACAGGCATGACCATCAATCCTTAGATAGCCCGTCCAAGATCATGATAAGACCGATTCGGGCGCAAGGCCAGTGCGTTGGAAAGGCGGTTTGTCGCATTAAAAAAGGCCGCGATCTCGGCAATATCCCAGATTGCTGCATCACTGAAACCATGTGCGCGTAGCCGCTCAACATCTGCATCACTACAGGATGTTGAGTCGGTGGTAATCAGGTAGGCCCAGTCGAGCATGGCGCGCTGGCGGGGAGTCAGGTTAGCCGTGCGGTAATTCGCGGCGATGCCGTCCGAGAGCACAACGTCCTTGGTACGTATACGGAGGGCCGCACCGTGGCTCGTCAGGCAGTAAAAGCAATGATTGACCGAAGAGACGGTGACAGCGATCATTTCACGCTCGGCCTTGGTGACGTCAGACTCGCCTAGCATAAGCTCATCGTATTGGTCCATGAAGGTGCGAAGTTTGTTGGGACGGAGCATGTAGGCTTGCAGAACGTTAGGAATGAAGCCAGGCCGATCCAAATAGGCTTCTAGCCGCGCCTGCAGGTCTGCGGGTAGCTGCTCGAATGATCCCTGAGCTAGGCGACTAATGCGTTCTTCTTGTAACGGCATACCTTCCCCTGACGTTGCTAGCAATGGCAATGATGGACGACGAACTTTTCGCATTAGGACGCGCTATCTCGTACTACAGGAGCAATGGAGAACAAGGTCCAACGCTTGATAAAACATTGCTCTGTGCATCAAAAAGCAATGGAAAAACAATGCGATAACAATGATTTAGCAACGCGAGCAATGGGAGCAATAGCGACGCGGTGGTACAGCACGACCTCCGTAATGGTGTGTATTATAGCACAAATGTGTGCAAAGCGCAAGGGCACTGGACGGATGGCGGTGCATAGAGGGAGGCAGCTTTGGAAGGCATAGTTAAAGATCAGGTAGCGATTGTTACCGGCGGTGGACAGGGAATTGGACGGGCCGTTGCCTTGCGCTTGGCCCAGGACGGCATGCACGTCGTGATCGCAGATCGGCAAGAGGCGCAGGCTGTGGCCGTGGCCGACGAAGTACGTGCGCTTGGTCGCAAGGCGCTGCCCTTGACGCTTGATGTCAGTAGTGCGACCGACCGGCAAGCTATGCTTGATGCGACGCTGGCTACTTTCAGTCGCCTAGACGTCTTGGTCAACAACGCGGCGATACAACGTGCAGCACTGCCACAGGATGTGACCGAGGAGCACTGGGATACCATGATGAACGTCAATGCGAAAGCTGTGTATTTCTGCTGTCAGCTGGCCCTGCGCCATATGGCGGAGCAGCATAGCGGTCGGATTATCAACATGGCCTCGATCGCCGGCAAGCTCGCCAGTACTATCTACCACCCGATCTACAACGTGAGCAAAGCCGCAGTTATTGCGATGACTAAGACGCTGGCGCTGACTTATGCCGGTAATGGCCTCCGGATCAATGCCGTTTGCCCCGGTGTAGTCGAGACGCCCATGCAGGAGCTTGTTGATCGCGAATTTGCTCGGGTGACCGGCAAAGTGGCCGAGGAGATTCGGGCCGAGCGTATCGCCCGCATCCCGATGGGCAGGATCGAGCAGCCGGAGGAGGTCGCAGCACTGGTTTCGTTTTTGGCCGGGCCGGACTCAGGCTATATTACGGGGGAGGCGTTTAACGTCAGCGGCGGCCTGTAGGCTACGAAGTATAAGGGCGACCAAAATGATCGTCTTGGCGCGATGCGATCTGCGACCTGACAGGTCAGGATAAGCCAGAGCGTATAAATGCCAGCCAGCTTTCTATGTCGAGCATGGAGGCTGGCGACGCGTTCTTTTCGAGCAGTTCGGAAACATGTGAGAGAGATAGCATGGTGATATAGCGTGCCAGTTTTTCAAGAGGAAGATCGCTACGGACATCGCCTTGCTGCTGACCACGCAGCAAAATCGTCTGTATCGCATCAATAAAGCCAGAACCTTTATTGATGTCAGCCTCACGAGGGTGAGCATGCAAGACTTCCTGTTGTAAAGCCTGCAGGGCGTGACCCATTTCAGGAATTTGAAAGACATGCTCATGGATACGGGTGAAGAGAAAACGCAGGGCTTGGAGTATGGTTGGGTGTGTCGCTAGATACACATTCACCTCTGGTTGCACCTGCTCGACATAGCGTTGTTTCAAAAAGTGGAGCCACAACGAGCCTTTGCTGGGGAAGTAATGGAAGACAGTGCCACGACTCGTTTCGGCCTGCTCGGCGATCGCATCCATCGTCGTCTGATCATACCCGACCGTACGAAATAGCTCAAAGGCGGCCTCTTGAATCCGCTGGATCACGCGTTGCTTATTGCGCTCACGCAACGGTACCCGCCTGGTCTCCTGCTTTTTCATGGGCCAGCTTTCTTGCCTGTGCATGACTGCTGTTCGCCCGGCACAAGGCCGAGGCTCGAAAGGTAGCGCAAGCGTTCAGGATGTTGTCGACAACGCGCCTAACCTCGGCGCAGGTGCCCACCAGTAAGTCACTCTAGCGTTGGGATGGGGTCCCCATGCGGGTCGAACTGGGGATAACCTAGCTGCGCGGCGATGCGCGCTTCAAGCTTTTCGCTGATGTAGTGCTCAAGCTGTTCGGCTTCTTCATGAACCTCGTCCCAGCTATAGCCCAGCATTTCAACGAGATACAACTCGAGTAGGCGATGGTGGCGGACCACTTCGAGGGCGATCCGTGCTCCT
>JBBRHB010000653.1:0-3324 GCA_038223355.1 Chloroflexales bacterium | reverse complement strand
CGGCGAAGCAGGGACTGTGCAACAGCAACATGCGGTGTACTACTTGGCCCTAGCCGAGGCGGTGGGAGCGAAGTTGACAGAAGGGCAGTTCGTGGAGGGGCTGAACCAGTTGGAGGAGGAATACGGAAACGTGCAGATGGCCTTGCAGTGGCTGCTCACACGAGGGGAGATCGAGCAGGCAATCCGGCTGATGGTCCCGCTCGGGCAGTTTTGGTTCATGCGGGGCTATCTGACCGAGGGGCTTCGGTGGCTAGACGCGGCACTTGCGAACGCAGGTCGCCATTCAACAAGTCGATAGGCCGGTTGCTTGAGCGGTTGGGCTGGTTTGCTCTCGTGAGAGGGGACCTACGGCGGGCAGGAAGCCTGTACGAGGAGAGCGTTGTACCGGCAACTGCGATGACCTTTGCGGCATCGTTGTGCCCTGGGAACTAAGGTACAGCGCCGCAAGCCACTATCCCGCAAGTGGCATTTGGGGCAGGCGGGCCATGAGTCACTGCGTTGACGATTGGCCCGTTGAGATCAGCGGCTCTGTTATACTTTGGCCATGAACATTGCAATCATTGGCTGGGGCTCGCTCGTTTGGGATCCGCGCGAGTTGCCGATCAAAAGCGGCTGGAAGTCTGATGGACCGCAGCTGGCAGTCGAGTTCGCTCACGTTTCTAGTGACAGACGGCTGACGTTGGTGCTCGATGGGGGAGTTCCGCCGGTGACCACTTATTGGGCGCTGTCGACCGCGCAGACCGTGTCCGAGGCGCGCGAACAGGTGAGGGTGCGCGAGGGCACGATTGCACGCTTGATCGGCTCGACGCCAGTGACCGGCGGTGCTGAAGCTGCGACTGAGGTCGTTACAACGATTGAGCAGTGGCGCAAACGGCAAGGGCTCGACGCAGCCGTCTGGACGAACCTAGCAGGCAACTTTGCGGAAAAGACTGGCCAGCCGTTCACGTCTGAACATGTCATCCGGTATCTGCTGAGCCTGCCATCACGGGAGCGGCGTGCGGCGGAAGAATATATACGGCGTGCACCTCTGCAAACGCAGACGCCGCTCCGCCAGATCATTGAGCAACGCCTGGGGTGGCGACCGCTGAGCTAGACACGTGTCGTGTATGTAACCTTAATCCGGACCTCGTGACCAGTAGTGAGCGTTTTGCGAGGAGAAAATATTGGAACAACTAAAGGCGATGAAGCCTTTACCGAGCGAGGATGCCTTCTTAAATAACTGCTGCTGACATCACTTCACTCCTTGCTATGGGTTTTGCTGATTCCGTTCAGCACCTTGACAGCGCCCATTATTGGGACTATGTTTAAACACAAATATATGATCTTCGGGGCGGGGCGTAATTCCCCACCGGCGGTGATGGTGCATTAAGCACACGAGCGCCGCGAGCCGCAAGGCAGACTTCGGTGAGAATCCGAGGCCGACGGTACAGTCCGGATGGAAGAAGATCGCATGCACCGCGAGTGTGCCCGTTGGGGTACGTTCGTTGTTGCTCCCGTGCAAAGCTGCCGCCCATACGTTATGGTGCGGCCGGTGTGCGTGAGTTGGCTCTAGGCATGTGGAGGCCCCGAAGTTCAAACTTCGGGGCCTTTAGTTATTGTCGGGGAATAGTATGTTACTACATGCCATACCACTTATGCGTCATCAGGATGATGAACAGCCGCCGCAACCGCGAGCGCCATCGCGGCTGGGACCGGCCGTCGGTTTGCTCGTTTCAGTCACATTGCTGGCACTGCTGTGGAAGCTGATTGTCGTGGTGCGGCATTATCCGGCCTTTGTCTTGCCTGCACCAGAGGTGGTGCTCCGGCGGCTATTCGATGAGCTAGCGAGCGGTACGCTGCCCCACCACGCCTGGTTGACGCTGGTTGAAGCTGTTAGCGGCTTCAGCATAGCGTTGGGGCTCAGCTTGGTGTTGGGGTATCTGCTGGCACATGCCCCACGGCTTGAACGGATCCTGGCACCGCAACTTGCAGCGATGCAGGCAATACCGATCGTGGCTGTCGCCCCGCTCATCATTTTGTGGATCGGGAGCGATATTCGCTCCAAGATTCTGGTTGCAGCGCTGGTTACCTTTTTTCCGATCTTAAGTAGCACCATCGTTGCTTTGCGCGGGGTGCCACGTGAGTTAGTGGAGATGGCCTTGATTAGTGGTGCGAATAGTTGGCAGACGCTGCGCTATGTCGAGTTGCCGTTGGCCTTACCCGGCATCTTTGGTGGCGTCAAAGCCGGCCTAGCGCTTGCGACAACCGGTGCAGTCGTGGGCGAGTTTGTGGCCGGTCGTGATGGACTAGGTGCATTGATCAACATTTCTCGCGGGCTGTTCGACACACCGCTGATGTTTGCGGCTCTCGTCACGTTGGCTACACTCACGCTGGGGTTTTATTTGCTGGCAAACTTGCTCGAACGGCTGCTGGTGCGCTGGGAGTGGTAGTTGCCACGAGAATCAAGAGGACAATCTTGTCACAAACTTTTAGGGGGAAGGTCCACATGCGTCGCTTTAATCTGATTCTGCTACCGCTCGTGCTTCTGCTGGCAGCCTGTGGGAGCACACCCGCGGCAAGCAGCACGCTAGGCTCCAGCATTGCTATATCCGCGGCTACCACGACGACTGTGGGCACTATGGCGGCTGCCACGACGGCAGCAACGGGAGGCACCAGCAGTGCAGGAGAACACGCCATTACGATTGCGATGCCCTATATTCCGAACGTCCAATTCGCACACTTCTATGTCGCAGAACAGAAAGGTTACTATGCCCAAGAAGGCTTGAAGGTCAGCTTCGACTATAACTATGAGACCGATGTGGTGCAGCGCATCGCCCAGGGCACGGTCCAGTTTGGACTGGCAAGTGGTGATTCCGTGTTACTGGCACGGGCCCAGGGGCTGCCGATCATCACCATCGCAACCAATAGCCAGAAGTTCCCAATCGTTTTTTTCAGCAAGGCCGATCAGAATATTACGAAGCCGGCCGATCTGAAAGGAAAAACCGTCGGCATTCCCATGCGGCAAGGCGCAAGCTATATTGGACTGCTGGGGATGCTGTATGCGAACAAGCTGCAAGAAAGCGATCTTAAGGTGCAGGAGGTCGGTTTCGCACAGCTGCAAGCGGTCAGTCAGGGGAAGGTGGAGGTGGGAATTGGCTATGGGAATAACGAGCCACTGCTGCTTGAGCAGCAAGGGGTAAAGGTTAACGTCATACGCGTCTCCGACTTCCTGCCTCTGGCTTCGGATGGCCTGATTACTAATGAAGCGCTCACAAAAGGTCAAGGTGATTTGGTACGTGGCTTCATACGCGCGACGCTACATGGTATGCAGGACGTGCTCGCGAA
>JBBRHB010000652.1:0-3331 GCA_038223355.1 Chloroflexales bacterium | reverse complement strand
CCGTGGCCCAGATCTGGGGCACGAGTTGGAGCGGCACGCTTGCCTGGTGGCTCTGGCTGGGTGTTCATATTTTGTACCTAGTCGGCTTCCGTAACCGTGTGCTGGTGCTGGTCAACTGGACCTACAGCTATCTCACCTTTGATCGAGGCGCGCGGGCCGTCTTCGTGGTAGCACAACGGCCAGAGGATACGGCGTAGAATAGAGCTAATATCACCAAGGTATGACGATGACTATGTCGCTTGATACGATAATCGAAAAGCTTTATGGTGTGCCCAACGACGGCAAGGCCGAGATCGTGGATGGAGCGGTACAACGCATGTCTCCTACCAGAGATGCACCCGGCTATGCAAGTGGTGAAATATTCGTTAGTTTGCGGGAATATGTACGTCGTACCAAAACAGGCCGGGCCGTCGGTGATAATGTAGGGTTCATCGTTGATTTACCCCATCGCCAATCGTTTAGCCCCGATGCTGCCTATTACGTCGGCAAACCCGCCGGTATGAGATTCTTTGAAAGTGCTCCCGTGTTTGCAGCCGAGGTTCGCAGTCAGGGCGACTACGGTCCAGTAGCAGAGCGGACTATGGCTGCTAAGCGCGCCGACTACTTCACCGCCGGCACCCTAGTAGTGTGGGATGTCGATTTGCTCGGTGATGACGTCGTGCGGGTGTACCGCGCCGATAACCCGGATGTGCCGACGGTCTATCCTCGTGGGGCTCTTGCCGAAGCCGAGCCTGCAGTGCCGGGATGGACGATGCCGGTAGACGACCTCTTGCTCTTTCATTAGGGCTGCTCCCATGTGCTTACATTGCAAGAACTGGAAAGTGATGCAAAGCTGAGATGGATAGTCGAGTTCAGGCATACATGCGCGTTGGTGCGAGCCATGGCCGGGCCACTGAACGTATTGGTCCGTTCCTCGCTACCTTCACTGCTCATACGGATAATCCGTATCTGAGTTATGCGCTCCCCGACGACGGTGCCACGCCCTCGTCCGCAGATATCGCGGCCTTGGTTGCAGCCTTTGAAGCAAGGGCGCGTCGCCCACGCCTTGAATATGTCGCGCGCTTGGCTCCCTCCGTCGAACCTGCACTGCTGGCTGCTAGCTTTGCGGTGGAGGATCGCCTCCCGCTCATGATCTGCAATCGGGGCGAAGAACGAGCTGTTGCGCCGCCGATCGGTATCGACCTGCTCTTGCCGACAACGGATGCGGATCTATTTGGGCTGCTCGCCGCCCAGAATGAAGCCTACGGTGGCTCCGCGCCCGCGGCAGGCGATAGTGAGCGGCTACGAGCCAGCATTGAGGCAGGGCAGATTGCTGTGTTGGCGCGCGTCGCCGCGATGGGTGAAGTGGTCGGCGGTGGCATGTGCACCGCCCCTGCCGATGGTATGAGCGAGGTCGCCGGGATCGGTGTGCGCGAAGCGTTCCGCCGACAGGGCATCGCCGCTGCACTCACCGCTCGTTTGGTGCGTGAGGCATTTGCTGTTGGTGTACAGACAGCGTTTCTGACGCCTGCGAACGAGGCGGCAGGCCGCGTCTATACCCGCGCCGGCTTCGCTCCAGTCGGCGAGATCCTGCATATTTCCAGGCCAACGCCGTAACGCCGGAACAGAAAACAGGTACCAACGTGAACCTTCACGTCATCCCGCGAACGTCACGTCGACCAATGGGCTATCCGCGACCCAGCGTTCGATGTCGTCACTGCGATCCAGGCTTTTCAGAATCTGTTTGAAAATCCTTCGTCGGGCAGCCTCATCCACGATCGGCGTTGCCTGCGCGGGCAGGTCCGCTTTCATCTCCTCTTTGAAGTGGAAGGTGAAGTCGGGATGAGCCACGAGATTGGCGTACCAGTCGCGGTGGCCAGGTGTACCGGTAATGTAGATGTGGCCGTCGATGTTGTGAAACCAAATTTCGATGCGCCGTGCCTCACCTGATTTCCGCCCAGTGGTTGTGATGTCGATCGTCTTCCCGGTTTCGAGCGCATGCTGTGTTTGTTTGTCTAGCATCATCTTCCTCGTGCTCCAATTATAAGGCTAAAAGAGCTATCCATAAAGCGTGCGACGCAGCGCTGCCATTCTGCCCGATGCGCTGGATCGAAGGCCTGAAAGAACAATATTCCATTGACGGCGGTGAGCCAGGACGGGCTCGATCCGGTCGAACCGGGAACGATGTCTTGGACAGAGTAATGCCTGTAGGCGTCCCATCACTCCGCCACAACTCCTGTCCGTATGCGGGATCATCTCCAGTGAAGAAGAGCGTTCCTATGTGTAATTGTTCACTATAAAATTTGCGCAACTAATTAGTTGCATTTCTTGAGAAAAGGTGGTAGTATGCAATCAGGAGGTTGCACATGAGCACAGACCGCATCGAGAAAACACTTTTCCTTCGTGCACCGCGCTCACGCGTCTGGCGCGCGCTTATCCAACCAGAGGAGTTCGGTGCGTGGTTCGGTATGACACTCGATGGCATCTTCGTGCCCGGCGCACGCCTCACCGGGCGACGGACGGCTTCCGGCACCGAGCATGAGACCATCGAATTCGCCGTCGAGCGGGTCGAGCCCGAGCACCTGCTCGCGTACCGCTGGCATCCTGCCCCGACTGAGCCGTCCGTGGACTACTCGGCCGAGCCGACCACCCTCGTCGAATTCCACCTCGCCGATGTCCCCGACGGCACACAACTAACGGTGGTCGAGTCCGGCTTCGATCACATCCCGCTGGCCCGTCGGGCGACCGCCTTCCGCATGCACGAGCAGGGCTGGGCCGAGCTGCTGCCTGCCATCGCACATCATGTCGGAGCGTAAGGTGCGAACGACCGGCTTGGACCACGCGGCCCCGCTCTTCGCCGCGCTCGGCGACGAGACGCGGCTTGCGCTGGTAGACCGGCTCTGCTCGGGCGGTCCGCTCTCGATCACCCACCTCACGGCTGGCACTGCCGTAACGCGCCAGGCCGTCACCAAGCACCTGCGCATCCTCGCCGACGCCGGCCTTGCCCGCGACAGCCAGCGGGGGCGCGAACACATCTGGGAACTCGACACGGCCAGGCTCGCCGAGGTGCGCGGCTACCTGGACCAGATTTCGCAGCAGTGGGATCAGGCTCTTGATCGCCTGAAAATCTTCGTCGAAGAGTGACAAACGAAAGGATCCAACCATGACCGACACGCTCACACCCCAAGCAGAAGCAGCGGCCGTCCCTACCGGCGACGCTGACTACCAGTCCACGGTCCTGTTCGACGCATCGCCCGACGCGGTCTTCGACGCGCTAACCACCACTGCGGGTCTCGCCAACTGGTGGACACCGGTCAGCGGCTCTGGCTCCGAAGGCGGTGACCTGCATTTC
>JBBRHB010000651.1:0-3333 GCA_038223355.1 Chloroflexales bacterium | reverse complement strand
TCACTCGTGTAACGGTCTCGGCGCCGAGGTCGACGTAGGCAAGGACACCTTCGATTGGCCTGGCATACGGTGTGTCGTTTGGGTTCTCTACATAGTAACTAAGCGAGGTAACCATGCGGCGTCCCTGCTCCTCCGGGATACCGAAATTGCCAACCATCCACGGATCAATGCGGACCTTGCCTAGGTCTTCGATGCCGCGGCGGCGCACCGCCTGTTGCCATCTTTCGTCGGCGCGGATCACCCGCTCGGCCACTTGTAGGTCTTCCATGAGCAGCGGTCCCTGCATGCCAGGACGCGCCGACCAGTTGACCATCTTGCGGTGGGTCAGGGATACCACGCCGTCGTGAAGGGTGCCGGCAACCCGATCCAGGATGACAATAAATGCGCGCCGTTCGATGGGGTCACCCTGTTGAAAGGACCGCACCAGCGACTTGTCTGGCTCCTCTAGGCGGATCATGGCGAATTTCGCGGTGGCAGGTAAATCGCATTCGATAGAGACAATTTCTCGCGCGATTTGCACTTCTGCGAAGTTGAGTGGATCAAGTGGATGCTCCGTCCCGGAATTCGCTTCCGGGCCATGCAAGTCCGCCACTTTTGCCATGCGTAGATCATCCTCGCAAGAGTCGATTGTCAGGAAGTCGGTTTCGGACCTGGCATATCTGGCAGATAATTTGCCGGAAGTAGATTCCACTTTTTAAAAATATTGCTCATTATACCAAGCGCGTACATCTGCTTGATTCCTTCAGTGGCTGCTTGGGTTAAGGCTGTGTCGTTAAGACGAATACCAATGACATTCGTCTGTGGCGCAACCGAGATCGGAAGAACCTCAACTGCCGGGTACTTTTGTGCGTAGTAGGCCAGCACTGGGCCATCTTGGAAGTAGGAATTGACGCGGCCACCAATCACTGAAGCGAAGGCCGCCGTGTCTTGCGGAAGCGCCACAATAGTCATTGGCGGTTTTCCTGCCGCCACGAATTGCTTATTCAGCCCATCAAGGTATTCTGCGGTTGAACCTCCCTGTTGGGTGGCGACTGATTTGCCAGCAAAATCGTTAACTGATTGAACGTTGTCTGGGTTCCCCTGCTTGACTATGAAGCCTTTGGTGTCTTGCATATAGGTGACTTGAGAGATCTGCTTGCCTTGCTCCGGGCTTCCGTTAATACCATTTACAATCACATCGCATTTGCCGCCCTGCAATGCACCGACGATGCCTTGGTACCCGGTCTGAATCCACTGGGGCTTGACGCCCATTGCTGTAGCGAGCGCGTTCGCCACGTCCACATCGATGCCGGTTGGCGTGTTGTTCTCCAGAAAAGTAAAGGGCGGGTAAGTGATGTCGGCACAGACCCTCAGTGCACCTGCCGACGCGACGCTAGGTGGCGCAGCAAGCGTAAATGAATTGGCAGAATTGGTGCCGCCGGGCTTGCCAGACGCCCCCGGGGTACTGCTGGAATTGCTGCTAGAACTGCCACACGAGGCGAGCAGCACCACCAATGCGGCAGCCAGGACCGCCGTACCGGTCGTACGGTTCAACGATGGCAGGTGCCTGCGCGAACGGTTGGGTTGGATCACGGTTTTCGGCCCTTCTACTGGCGTCTGAAGTTGGGTGGTGTCTCGCCGACGAGACATGGAGTAGTGGTGACCAAGCCAATTGGCCGGTTCACAGTCCGTGGCGACGCGTTTTCCCGCCCGCCACAACAACGATGGTGTTGGCTTCGCGCTAGGCACCTCTCACTCTCACGTCGGCGTGCGGCCCTTCGTGACGTTACCGTTACGGCTTCCGAAATTTGCGCCGGTTGGGCAGCGGAGCCAGCAAGTGGCTAGGCCACTAGGTGGTGCGGCAGTTTCTACCCCATGATCTTCGGCTCGTCAAGAGGCCGTGGGCGGGCAGTGCTGCCCCGGTCACGTGCCCGCATGGTGCGGAACGCGGGCTCTCGCCGTCTTCTCCGGTGGCGACTCGCATGTTGGGGTTCGCCTCCACCGGGCCCCTCACAAGCCGCATCGTCCGCTTCCTCACGGAGTCTTGACACTCCGTGAGGAAGCGTTATGGTCACCCACATGCCTAGTGGCTTAGCACCCGCCCCGAGCGGCGGCTCATGAACAAATTTGGATCCTGGCCTCAGGTCGAAAGCCAGCCCGGGAGCGCTCCCCCCGCAGGCGCGCTGGCCGGCTTGCGGGTTCTCGACTTCTCCCGAGTGCTCGCTGGACCTTTCGCAACTATGGGATTGGCTGACCTCGGTGCTGATGTAATCAAGGTTGAGGCGCCAGGCCTGGGCGATGACACACGCCGGTGGGGTCCACCGTTCCAAGGCGGCGAGGCCGCATATTTCCTCTCTGTCAATCGCAACAAGCGGAGCGTTGTTATCGACCTGAACGACCAAGAGGGTCTCCGTGTTGCACGTTCGCTGGCCAACGAGGCGGATGTGCTCGTAGAGAACTTTCGGCCGGGGGTTGCTGCCAGACTGGGTATCGGCTACGAGGAGTTGAGCAGGACCAACTCGGGGCTCGTGTATGCCTCAATCAGTGGCTTTGGTCAAACCGGCCCGGACTCGCAATTGCCTGGATACGATGCCATCGCTCAGGCTCGCAGTGGGATAATGAGCGTGACCGGGCAGCCGGATGGCCCGCCACTGCGTGTAGGGATCGCTTCCGCTGACCTAGCAGCTGGCTTATGGACCATGGTGGGCGTGTTGGCTGCGCTCATTGAACGGCGGTCTAGCCATCGGGGACAATGGGTCGATGTTGCATTGTTGGACGCACAGGCTTCGCTATTGACATATGTGGCGAGTTCATACTTCGCAACAGATGAAACACCTCAGCGACATGGTGCTGCTCACCCGACAATTGCTCCCTACCAGGATTACGCGACATCAGATTCCTCGATCATGGTGGCAGTTGGAAACGATCAGCTATTTATTAAGTTCGCCAGAGCCCTCGGAATCGACTATTTGACCGGCGACGAGCGATTCCAGACGAACGCAGGGAGGGTAGGCAACCGCGGCGCGCTGAATGAAATCATCGGAGGGCGGATCGCTACGGAGACGAATGCATATTGGGTGGCGACACTTTCTCAGGCAGGCATCCCAGTCTCGGCTATTAAGACCATCGACGAGGTCATGGCCGATCCGCAAATGCACGCACGCCAAATGATCTTAGAAGCCGAACATGTGACTGCCGGCCACATCAAAATGCTCGCCTGCCCGGTCAAACTGTCGCGCACGCCAGCGCAGTTCCGGACCCCTCCGCCCCTGCTCGGTCAGCACACGGGGGAGGTGTTTGGCTGATGAGTGTGGGTTCAGACCCAATGCCGCGCTCTAGAACAGACGTAGACCC
>JBBRHB010000650.1:0-3335 GCA_038223355.1 Chloroflexales bacterium | reverse complement strand
ACCGCCGACATGGGTGATCAGATCGGTCAAAATACTCATGGTTGTGACCACATGTAGCCGGATGCCACCTTGAGGAACAGTAGTTGCCCCGCCCGGTGCCGTCGTAGCCGCACCGGTTCCACCACAGGCAACCAGTGATAGTCCTAGCCATAAGATACTGTATAGCTGCAAAATTCGTTCTAGCACCGTTTCGTCCTAAATGATATAATGTATCAACAAACCAATAGTACACGAATTCTGTATACTGTCAAGGATTACACAGACGCTGGATCAACAGGAGGCATATAATGGGCTGGAGCGAGCAGGTGCTTACGGACCTATCGACCGAGGGGCATCGCTTAACGGGGCCACGTCGTCAGATTTTGGATTATATTTTGCGCTATAGCGCGCCTTTTACGGCCGAGGAACTGCTGGCCGTACTGCACGAGGCAGGGGTACAGGTAGGGCGGGCGACGGTGTATCGCACGCTCGAATTGTTGCAGCAGCATCAGTGGCTACGCTTGGTACATCGTCCTGAGGGCGAGCATGGCTATGTGGTCGGCGATCCGGGCCACCAGCACCACCTCGTGTGCAGGACGTGCGGCAAGGTGATCATGTTTGAGGGCTGCGAGCTAGAAACGCTGTTGGGTGGCCTAGCAGAGCGTCTACATTTTCGGATTGAGGGACACTGGTTGGAGGCATTCGGTGTCTGCCGAAGCTGCCAGATGGCGGGGAGCTGAAGGAAGCAGCGCCATTGCTGCGTCCTTCATGTGGAACCGCCACCGGGGAGTTAGTTGCCTACTTGCGGCGATTGCGCAGGAAAGGCGGGATATCCAAATCGTCTGACAAGTTTTGATTAAAGGAAGGTTGGGGACGAGACGTGGGCTGCTGCACGGGTGCGGGCTGGCGCTCACGTTGTGGCTGGGTCTGTGGTTGCGGCTGAGACTGCGTGCTCTGACCATAACTTGTGCCGGCCTGGCCAAAGGTCGTCGCCGAGCGTCCTGGGCGCGCAGGTGGGCGTGGGGTATTATCGAAGCCGGTAGCAATCAAGGTAATTTTAACTTCGTCGTGCATATTGGGATCGAAGACCATACCATAGATAATGTTGGCCTCGGGATCGGCGGCTTTGGCGATAATATCAGCGGCTTCATACACTTCTTGAATACCCAGATCCTCGCCGGCCGAAATATTGAACAAGACGCGCTGTGCCCCATCGATCGACAGCTCTAGTAATGGTGAGGAAATCGCCATGTTGGCGGCTTCGATCATGCGCTGATCGCCCGAGCCACGACCGATGGCCATTAACGCTGAGCCAGCCTCGGTCATGATGGCTTTGACGTCGTTAAAATCGAGGTTGATCAAGCCGCGCTGCGTTACCAGATCCGAGATGCCTTGCACGCCTTGGCGCAGTACATCGTCAGCCATCCGGAATGCCTCCAGCATTGAGGTGTTGCGCGAGGTAATCTGTAGCAGGCGGTCATTGGGGATCACGATTAGTGTGTCGACCACCGGTTTGAGCTGCTCAATGCCCTGCTCAGCGACTTTGCGGCGATGCGCGCCTTCGAAGGTAAAGGGCTTAGTTACGACGCCGACTGTTAGAACACCTAGCTCTTTCGCAATCGACGCAATGACCGGCGACGAGCCGGTACCAGTGCCACCGCCCATGCCGGCAGTGATAAACACCATGTCAGCGCCTTTAAGCACATCATACAGTTCTTCGCTGGTTTCTTCGGCGGCCTTTTGGCCGATCACCGGGTTACCACCCGAGCCGAGCCCTTTCGTTAGCTTATCGCCAATCTTAATGCGATGAGGGGCCAGTGAGTGGCCGAGGGCCTGAGCATCCGTATTGATGGTTACGAAGTCGATGCCTTGCACGCCCGTTTCGATCATGCGGTCAACTGCATTCGAGCCACCACCGCCCGTGCCAATCACCTTAATTTGTGCTGCGCCGTCGCTCGCCTGAGCCGTCCATGGGTTGCGTCCGTCCATCGTGTCCTCAATCTCCCGTGCAGCATCGAAAGCGTGGATGCTTCAGCGGGCTATGCAGCTTATCGTTGCCAGACATACGGTATGTCTATGGAAGAAATTCGCGCATCCAGCCTTTAAAGCGGTCATAAATCGCGCGCCAATTGCCGCCTTCGCGGACCGTCACACCCAACCCATTGGGATGAAGCAGACCCCGCGTTACGCCCCAGCGCACCAGTCCCACGCCCGTGGCATAGGGCGGTGCATCCACTGAATCCGACAGCCCGGCCAATTGCGTTGGCACACCAATGCGGACCGGCATATGCAGCATCTCACGCGTCAGCTCGTCCATGCGGGGCAACTGCGATGAGCCACCCGTTAAAACGATGCCAGCCGGCAGGAGTCCCTCATAGCCCGAACGCCGGATTTCAGCGCCAACGAGATCGACTAATTGCTCGCAGCGCGCCTGTAAGATTTGATTCAAATGCGAGCGCGAAATCTGTTGGTGCTCGCCAGGAGAGAACGACTCGGTATCGATCATGTCGTCGTCACCCTCAGTGGGCTCAACGGCGATGGCCGATCCGTATCTGAGTTTCAGGTATTCGGCGGTGTTGTGTGGGGTATGCAGAACATAGACCAAGTCATTGGTCAGGTGGTTGCCACCCAACGGGAGCACCACGCTATGCCAGATACCACCCTGAATAAAGATGGCAACATCGGTCGTACCACCGCCGATATCTACCAGTACAACGCCGCGATCCTTGTCTTCAGGCGACAGAACTGCCTCAGCCGAGGCCAGCGGTTGTAATACCAGATCATCGATCTGCACCCCGGCACGCTCGACACTTTTGATTAGATTCTGAATCGCCATGACTTCGCCGGTCACAATGTGCGTCTCGACCTCAAGCCGGTAGCCTGACATACCAACAGGGTCGCGGATATTTTCGTGACCATCCACAATATAGGCGCGGGGGATCACATGAATCACTTCGCGCTGGGTTGGGATTGCGACCGCCTGAGCCGATTCGACGGCGCGCGTTACGTCATCTAGCGTGATTTCGTGATCGGCGCGCGAGATAGCAACCACACCACGGCTATTCAGCGACGAAATATGGCGTCCGGCGATACCCACATAGGCCGTGCCGATGCGGTAGCCCGACAAGCGTTCGGCCTTCTCGACCGAGGTGCTGATCGCTGCAACCGCGTCATCGATATTGACCACGACGCCTTTGTCCAGCCCTTTCGAAGTTGTGAGGCCAACGCCGAGGATGTTGACGCGTCCGTCATCGCGCACCTCAGCGACCATCGTACATATTTTGGTTGTGCCTACGTCGATTCCAACGACTGTTCGGCTCATAATAATATATCCTGGCGACGCAATGTGTAAAGCC
>JBBRHB010000649.1:0-3342 GCA_038223355.1 Chloroflexales bacterium | reverse complement strand
GCGAGCGGACTATA
Source organism: Chloroflexales bacterium (assembly GCA_038223355.1). Taxonomy (GTDB): domain Bacteria; phylum Chloroflexota; class Chloroflexia; order Chloroflexales; family Kallotenuaceae; genus JACDGP01. The sequence goes on along the minus strand of JBBRHB010000649.1, from coordinate 3,328 downwards.
TGCTGCAACTGCAATACCGAGTTCCGTTGCAGTCGGAAACATGGCATGCTCCCAGCGGCGGTCAAAGAGATGATAGCCGACCTGGTTGCACATGATGGGGGCTACGCTGCAGGCTTCACGGAGTTGTGTGGCAGAGAAGTTCGAAACGCCGATGAAACGTCTCAATCCGGCCTGACGAATCGCTTCTAATGCGCCTACCGCCTCAGTGATCGGCACCGTTTGATCAGGCCAATGAAGCAGTAACAGATCAACTCTGTCGGTGTGCAGCCGGTGTAAGCTGTCCTCAATGTGATGCCGGAGGTCGTCGGGGCGACTGCTCAACCTCAGACGCTGATCCGGCCCCTCCGGTGCGAGACCACACTTCGTGGTTAAGAAAATTTGGTCGCGCTGCTGCCGGTTCAATAGCTCGCCCAAAAATGCTTCGGATGAACCGTACGCCGGTGCAGTATCGAAAAGTGTTACACCGAGGTCGATAGCTCGCGCAATTGTTCGTTGTGACTCACGTATATCGACGGGGCCGAACGCACCACCAATTGACCAGAAGCCGAGGCCAATGGCGGAAACAAGTGGCCCGTCGTGCCCTAAATGTCGTAGATGCATTGCTCGGCTCCGTTCTTTAGCCAACGTACCCCGCTGAGATAGCATAGAATACGCTACACACGCCAATCTAACCAGTGGCAACGCCGTCAACGGACTGCCGGGGATGGATGACCAACGAACGCGTTTAAGAGGAGGCTCGCACTGTGCGAGACGAAGTGATCGAAGTGCCAAATGCATTACCGGCCGATGTGCCAGTCTTGGGGGTTGTAATCTCACCCACATTCGACCGCGATGGCAGCTGCTACGCTGCAAGTCTGGCCGGGCTATATCGCTCTTCCGATGGTGGTCGCAGCTGGATGGCCGTGGTCCTTGAGGCCGCGAATACTCCGGCGTTCGCGGTCGCACTGTCACCTGAGTATGCGACCGACCAGCGGATTTTCGCCGGACTTTCGGGCGGTATCTTACGCTCTTGGAATGCCGGGAGCAGTTGGGCCGTGAGTTTGCTGCCTGCGCCGCCGCCGACGGTTGCGGCGATCGCAGTATCACCGAACTTTGCTGCAGACGGCATTCTCTTTGCCGGAACTGACGGCGACGGAGTCTTCCGATCTCCAGATCGTGGCGTAAGCTGGGGTAGCTGGAACTTCGGCCTCCTTGACTATAATGTTTTAAGTATGGTGGTGTCGCCCAACTATGTGCAGGATGAAACGCTGTTCGTTGGCACGGGCAGCGGCTTGTTCAGAAGCAAAAATGGGGGGCGTGCTTGGCGCGAGATCGAACTGCCAGTGGCCAACACAGCCATCCTGGCCCTGGCTATCTCACCGGCATTTTCTCAGGATCATCTGCTCTACGCAGGTACAGAAGCAGGAGGCCTCTTCATCTCGTATGATGCGGGCGTAAGTTGGTCGCGAAGCGGCGCACAAGAACTGGACGAGACCACGAACGTGATCGCACTGGCCCCAACGTTTATGAGCGATGGTTCTATGCTGATGGCCACTGACACTCGCATTCGTTACTCTAATGACCGTGGACAGAGCTGGAATGATTGGATTGAAGTCGCAAACGTGATTGGGCTGGCTATACCACTGGGGTGGACATTGGGCACTCCGGTCCTGGCTGCGTTGTCGGAAGGTGGCGTGCGCTGGCTAGGCGGCGTATAGCTCGAGATCGAGGAAGACTCACAGTTATGAGGATGACCTGTGCGGGGGGGTCACCGAGTTCTTGACTAGTCCAAGTTGAAGTGCGGCCGAAGCGCACCCGGATCAACGCGGTCGTTAGGGCGTTGATAACGGTTGTCAGTCGAGATCCGCAGTCGGTCGCCGGACAGGTTGGGCAGGGCCTTGTGGATGGTGTACGAATGGAAGAACAGCACATCGCCGGTCTCGAAGTCGGCGGTGTGCCAGACCGCTCTCATGGGATCGACGTCGACGCCGCAGCCGCCCACGGCACCAGGGCTTTCGACATTGTGATCGATGAAGCCGCGCTTCTGGGAACCTGGCCAGACCGCCAGACCGCCAAGCGACATCGGGCAGGCGCCCAACGGCGTCCAGCACGAGAAGGTTTCGACCGAGCCACGAATATAGTAGAAGTCCTGGTGCGGCGGTGTGGTCGCAATCATATTATTGGGGAAGCTCAGACGGCCGATCCGACGGGGGTGGACGAGGACGTCGGTTCCAAGAAGCTTGGTTGCCACGGCCATCAGTGCCGGGTCACAGGGGAACGCATGAAAGCGCGGCAAGCGTAACACCTTCCGGTAGACTGCCATGTACTCGGGTTTCCCCTCTGTCGTCGGCTGCATGTCACCGACGACGACCGCGTCCATCGGATCCCGTGTAGGATCAAGCCAGCCCGCCGCCGCGCAAAGCTCCAGCACGTTATGCCGTACCTCAAGTACCATAGCCGCTGGCAGCAATCGGCGGAAGAACAGATAGCCGTCGTCATCCATGCGTGCTTGCAGCGCTGCGGCACTGGCTTTTGGATCTGATAAAACGAATGGATGGAGCGCCTCGGCGGCCCTCACGACCTCGGTCATGATATTCCTTCTGACACGCTGTAGACGTACTGTCATTGTAGCACGACGCTCGAGATGAGTATACGCTTCACGGATAATCATGGCGTGGTATCGTGGTTGACTGGGTCTGGAGAACTTTTAATATTTGCTACGTCGTTGTAATTCTACAACGGGTATGTCGTTTTGTGGTCTGGTACTGGCAGCCAGTCCCTCTCCAGACATCGCCACCAGGTGCTGAAATTCCTCGTCGGTCAGCAGGTCACCAGGATCATCCACAGGCTCAGCGCCGGCGACCTTCGCCTGATACGCTAACCATGCCCGGCGCGCCTGACGCCACGCTGCAACATATCCTTCATAACGTGCTATAGCAAGGTGCCTTTCAACTCATCATGCATAATACCTTAGAAGGTAATCGATTTACAAGAGGGCAAATGCACGTATTGTAGTCAGAAAGGGGAGGTTGGTGTCTCAGAAGAGCGCAACAACGTGCAGCACGATTATCCTTGACATCTCGATGGGAGCTCGGCAGGATGACAAACTACACAGCCGGGCATATACTCGAAGGCACACGCTGCCTCTCTTTAGCACACGCTCCTCGTTGATGGCGGCATAACGGGAAGCGATGCGAGGATCGACTGAGTTCTGACGAAACCACTTAATTGGCAGCACTCGTTGGCATCTCTCGCAGGACATGGCGCGCTGTCTCCAGCGTTCGATCAATATCGTTTTCCGTATGGGCGGCGCTGACATGGTTGCGCTTCAACGCGGTCCGGATCATGA
>JBBRHB010000648.1:0-3344 GCA_038223355.1 Chloroflexales bacterium | reverse complement strand
ATCTCCAACGAATCTCCGGTTGGCGCGGCACTGTTAGGCAAGCATGCGCGACAAAAAGTGACCGTGCAAACTCCGGCGGGTCCGATGAAGCTGCTGGTCGTCAAGATTAAATAACCACTACATAAATACGAAGAAGGACGGACATATTTGCCCGTCCTTCTTCGTATTGGCGTCTTGCCCTATCCGCCTAGCTCCTTCAACCGCGCCTCCCATTTCGCCATCATGCGATTATAGGTGTCCTCACTGATCTCACCCTTCGAGAAGCGCAAATCCAGGCTATCGATGGCGTCTTGCACCTGTGCGCGCGTGAGTGCAGCACTGCCACCCGCCGCAGGAGCCGCCTGCAGAGTGGGCTGGGGCGGTGGTTGCGGTGCCGAAGCTGGCGCAGCGTTAGGCTGCATCGCTTGGTTCATCATGCCTGCTAGGCCCGCCCCAAGGCCGATGCCCGCTCCCAGGCCGACGCCGGTGCTCGCGCCACCCGCCGGGTTATTCGCAGCATCGCCCATTGCCCGGGCAGCCTTGAACTTCATATATTGGTCAAGGTCGCCCAGTGCGCCCATCGATGAACGCTCGTCAATGGCCTTTTGGGTATCTTCTGTCGGCGTGATCGCGTTGGTATAGAACGCCGAAAGTGTCAGCCCCAGCGCCCGGAAGTCACCGGCCAGATATGACCGGGCGTGCGTACTTAGTTCGCTATACTGGCCGGCCATGTCCAGCACCGATTGGTGCAGCCCACCGATAATATCGGTGAAGCGCTGCACGATCATGCTGCGTAGGTAATCCTGCACCGCGTTGGTCGTAAAGACGCCCTGCTGTCCGACGATGGCGTTAACGAAATGCCGCGGATCGGCAACTTGGAAGGCGTAGCTGCCAAAGGCGCGCAGTCGTACCATGCCGAAAGCCTGATCGCGCACCAAGATCGGTTCAGGCGTGCCCCACTTTTGGTCAATGAACTGGCGCATGTTAACAAAGACAACCTCGGCCGGAAAGGGCGTTCTGCCGCTCGTCACTAGGCCGATCAAGCTCGCCAGAATCGGGATGTTCATTGTGTCTAGCGTATGGCGACCGGGCCCGAACAGGTCGAGCGCTTGGCCGTCGCGGAAAAAGACCGCCGTCTGGCTTTGCCGGACGATCACCTGCGATCCCAGGCGAAAATCACCCGGTCCGCTCTGCGGCTCGCGATGAACGATCTCGCGACCTGATTCGTCTATGAACTCGACAACGTCGATGATACGTGGCATAGAATTCCTCCTGTGGTATGCAGCCTGGCGTGGTACCGCACTGTGGCACATCACCTTAATATTGCGTCTACCATTGATACTGGCTTGCGCCGGAGTGGTTGGTAATGCCCCGACCAGTATCCTCCATACGCTCATATGACGACTGGACCGCGACGCGCCCAGGTCCGTAGAGCCGGAGCCAGAGGTGGCGATGCGACCAAGCACGCCACGGGGACCAGCTACCGGCATTAGGATACTCGATATGTAGTTGCATACTAACGGTGGGATCTTTGAAAAGCAACGCCGTCGGCTGAACCAAGATCGTCTCGCCCGGCGCCAAGTGCCGGATAAAGGCGTTGCCACCGGCGTGGAGTAGAAGTAATCCCGGAGCCTGCGGCGCGACGAAGCGATCCATAAACTCTCCGAGCGGGTAATGTGTCTCGGTTTCGTCGCCATTCTGTGTCGTGAACCAGATCCCGGTTTGGAACCAGTCATAGGTGACGTGACTCGTCGCGACCAGGAAGATATGCTCGCGCACGTCAACGCCCTGCCCTGGCTGGAGCGGCAAGGCAATCAACTCGCCGGGCGCGTCGCGCGTAAAGGCAATATGGCCCGGCCCCTGTGCCTGCGTCATTATTAGCGGCATCCCGGACAGCATGCGTTTCCATGCGCCTTTCAGCCCCATGGCCTTGACCTTGACCTGTGGATCCATCCACAACAGCACGTGATGGGCAAAATAAACACTGTCCTCCGGCGCGAGAGCGAAGTCCGCGACTGGCACATACGTGCCTTCGATCTGGCAATACGAATTACCAAACTGAAGCTTGGCCATATCCGTTCTGCCTGGTAGCTCGGTCCAGCCTGAATCCGTCTCAATCCCCCGCACGTCGATCGAGATGCCACAGCCCGGACAGGTCAACTGTGTGCCGTCGCTGAGGGTGTTGCACCACGGGCACGTGTAGCTCCTGTGCGGCTGTGTGTAGGTTGAGTTCGTCACAGCACGTGCCTCCTTATTCTGTTTGATGATGCACGTACATCGATTGAATGCCAACCCGGCCTGGACCGGTCATCCGCGCGAGGTTCATGCTCGTGCCGCCGAGCCAGCCGGTCGTTAATTGTTGCGATGTGACGTCCATTGTCACCGACGAATCCTTGTACAGGAAGGCTCCCGGCTCGACCAGGATCGTCTCGCCGGGCTGTAGTTTGCGCTCTAGGACGTTGCCATAGCCGTGCAGGATCAACAGGCCAGGCGTGGACCCGGTCACGAAGCGATCCATGAACATGCCCTGGCCGCCGAAGAGAATGTTGCGTAGCCCTTTGATCCGCACATACGAGTACTGAATGTGGTGCGAAGCCAGCAAGAAGGCGTGCTCGCGCACATCGAGCTCCATGCCCGGATGCAGCGGCATAACCACCAGTTCGCCCGTGGCATCGCGCGAGAATGCTACTCGACCCGGTCCCTGCGCAGTGCTGATGATGAATGGCATCCCGGCCAGCGCCCGTTTCATACCGCCTTGTAGCGGCATAATGCCCATCGGGGTCGTATCGTCTTTCCACAGCAGCACATGGTGCTCGAAAAAGACGGCGTCGCCCTGAGCGAGCATAAGCTCTGCTACCGGCACGATCTCACCTTCAACTTGGCAGGTGCTTGAGCCAAAATGAATCTCGGCCATGTCCCTGATCCGCGGCGCCTCGCGCCAGCCCGACTCGCTGACCAGATTCTTGATGTCGAGCGGGGCCGCGCAAGCCCGGCAATTGAGCGCGGTCTTCTCGTTCATCGCTTGGCACCACTCGCATTGGATGCGCTGGACCGGGTCTGTACCGCTGGCGGCGGTCTGAACACGTGCCACAGACTGGTTAACTATAGGTGCGTCAATCGTTTGCAGGGGGGTGCCGTCGTTCGTACAGAACTGGTGCGCGTCGTCCCAGGTGCGCCCGCAAGTGGGGCAGCTTTTCATTATCGACCTCCCTGGACTGAGCTTGGAACACATACGGCTCTGAAGTGCCTTACGATGAGATACGTCGCATAGTGCGCTTAAGCCGGCTGGCACGGCTATTATACTGCCTTCCCAGGACATAGCAATGACCGCATTCAAGCAGTTCCCCTTGGCCGCAGCAGCATCG
>JBBRHB010000647.1:0-3347 GCA_038223355.1 Chloroflexales bacterium | reverse complement strand
GGGCAGACGGGGCTGCTGGTGCCGGCGGAAGATGTGGGAGCGTTGCAACAGGCACTTCAGCAGTGTATGGACGACCGTCTCAGGTTGGCACGCATGGGGCAAGCCGGACTGGCCTGGGTACGAACGCACTATGACTGGGCGAGAAATATTGACGAGATGGTCGCCGTCTATCAGCAAGTAGTGAGTGGGCGATGAAACGGCTCCTGCTGATGACCTATGATTTTCCACCTCGGGGTGCCAGTGGCGTTTTTCGGATGGCGAAATTTGCTCGCTATCTGCCGGAATGGAATTGGCAGCCGGTCGTCGTGACCGCTGCCGGTGCCGGTCCACACCCCGATCCCCAGCTACTTAACGAGTTGCCATCAGGTATAGAGATTTTACGGGTGGCAGGTGGTAGGCACCGGGGTGCTCAGCTTGGTGACATCTCCTTGCAGCCCAAGCAGTCATGGCGGTCGCGCGTCAGGCCATGGATCGTACCTGATCCGCAGCTAGGATGGGTACCGGCTGCCGTATGGCGGGCCTGGCGGCGTTTGCAAGCCGGTGATATCCAGCTGATCATGACCAGCGGACCACCTTTTTCAACGCATCTCATAGGGCTAGCTCTCAAGCAATTCGCGCCCCAGGTGCCATGGCTCATGGACATACGTGACCCTTGGAGCGAAGCGCCGAACCAACGTCTCCTTATTCCCTACAAGCTTAACCGGCTGCTCGAGCGGCGTTGTCTTCAGGTCGCCGATCATGTAACGGTCGTCACGGATGGAATGCGCCGGCTAATGACCGAGCGACTGGGTATCGCGGCGGAGCGTATTACGACGATCACGAATGGCTTTGACGGCGGCGACATTAATCCAAAGGGTACGAGGCGCAGGGCCACATCTGGACCACTATGTATACGCTATGTCGGCAGCATCGTTGGCTTGCGCGCAGAGGCTGCGCAGGGCTTCTTTGACGCGCTGGAGCAGCTCCAAGCTACGGGGACCGGCCGGCGCGACTTGCGAGTACAGTTTATTGGTGCCTTTGCCCCCGTGATCCATGCAGCGGCGGCGCGTGTGCCGGAGTTAGTCGACGTCCTGTCGTACGTGAGCCATGCTGAGGCAGTCGAGCGCATGGCAACTGCGGATGTGCTCTTGCTGGTGCTGACCGATGATCTGGAAGGGCGTATTATGCATACCAGCAAGCTATTTGAGTACCTGGCCCTCGGTCGACCAATTCTTAACATCGCGCCGCACGGCGAAGTGAGCGACCTGATCGCCGCCAGCGGTGTGGGCAGTTCGGTGCGGCCGGCGGACGTGAGCGGAATTGTAGGGACCCTACGCAGCTTGATGGAGCGGCACCAGGCGGGACAGTTGGCTGACCCGCTGATCGATCCGGCGTGGCTGAAACGTTTTGAGCGGTGCGAGTTGGCCGGGCAGTTGGCGCAACTACTCAACGGGCTAACAGGAGTGGTCGTTGATGCGGACGCTTGATCTGGGCTGTGGTAAGGCCAAAACGCCGGGTGCTATTGGCTTAGACATCAACCGGCGCTCGGACGCTGACGTGCTCCATGATGTAAATGACTTCCCATATCCGTTTCAGGCCGATAGCTTCGACCGGGTCATCTGCAATGGCATTATCGAGCATGTCGATAATGTCGTGCGAGTTATGGAAGAGCTTCATCGGATTTGTCGTGCGGGAGCAGTAGTGGAGATCACGACACCCTACTTTACCAGTGTTGACGCCTTCACCGACCCCACGCACAAGCATTATTTTTCGTCGCGTTCCTTTGATTACTTTACGGGCGATTTCCCGGAATACAACTTTTATTCCGAGGCGCGCTTCCGGCGCCAGACCGTTGATATTCGCTTCTGGCCGTTGCCACGCCTCGCTGGGCTTCGCCCCCAGCACTTACTCGGTGCCAAGTTGCTGGCCGACCGCTTGCCGTTGCTCTATGAACGCTTCCTAGCCTACATGTTACCGGCGCAGACGATTTATTTTGAACTGGTGGTCGTGAAATGACGTTGCGGGTGGCGCTCGATCTCCAGGCCGCGCGCCAGCAGCGGACGGGTATTGGGCAGTATGCGCGCGAGCTAGCCCGTGCACTAGCTCAGGAGGATGGGATAGAGGTCCTCCCTGTAGATTGGGGCCGCGATCCGGTGATGCGGATTCCGGTTCGGCTCGCCTGGCAGCAATGGGGGCTCCCGCGGCGCGCCCGGGCAACAGGTGCTAACCTCTTGCATGCAACCGGTTTTGATGCGCCGCTCTGGCAGCCGTTGCCCTTGGTATATACCGTGCATGATCTGATCGGCATGCTGTATCCCGACAACTTACCACCGGTCGCGCGCTTCTACTGGTCGAAGTGGCTGCCGTGGAGTGTACGTTTCGCCCGATACATCATCGCCGACTCGGAGTGTACGAAACGCGACCTACAGCGGCTGCTCGCCGTGCCGCTGGAGCGCATCACGGTCGTGCCGCTGGCTGCCGACGGGCGCTTCGTGCCACAGCCGCCAGATGTTAGTACGGCCTTGCGGGCTCGACTCCAGTTACCAGAGCGCATGGTGTTGTATGTCGGCACGGTCGAGCCACGGAAGGGCCTGGATACATTGTTGGATGCGTGGGCGCTGCTTGCGGCGGAGCTGCCCGAGACCCAGCTTGTGATTGCCGGTAAACTCGGCTGGTATACCGACCGGCTCCATGACCAACTTCGGCGGCTAGGGCTGACCGAACGAGTGCACTGGACTGGGTATGTGGCTGATGAAGATCTGCCAGCACTATACGGTGCAGCGGATGTATTTGTGTTTCCCTCGCGCTACGAAGGTTTCGGACTGCCCCCGCTCGAAGCGATGGCCTGTGGCACGCCGGTCGTAGCGAGCAATGCTGCGGCGTTACCCGAGGTCGTGGGCACAGCTGGATTGCTCCATGCCCCAGATGATGCTGTAGCATTGGCACGCCTGCTCTGGCTAGTGCTGAGCCAGCCCGCTTTACACACTGAGCTACGGGCACGCGGCTTACGACAGGCACACGGTTTCTCCTGGCAACGGACAGCCCGGCAAACCTTAGCCGTATACCACGCGGCCCTCGCCCCGAGCACTATAGGAAGCACCGTCCTTAGCCCATGAGCCAGCTAGAGCGCCCCATGCAGATCTGTTTTGATTACTCCGCCGCAGCGCAGCAGCAAGGCGGGATCGGTCGCTATGGCCGGGAAATGGTGCCACATCTACGAACGTCATTGGGGGACGATCAAATCAGTATCTTCACCAATAACGCGGGCCGCGTGACGCTCCCTCCAGAGCTTGGCGGCATGCCATGCTATAGGGTGGGCTTAAGCAACAAGGCGTGGCGGGCGCGCGTGGCATTGGACTATCTGTTGG
>JBBRHB010000646.1:0-3347 GCA_038223355.1 Chloroflexales bacterium | reverse complement strand
CGCTGGGCAGAGCCAGATAGGCCCCAGCGGTCTCCTGACAGGCCTGCTCGGCAAAGGCGATCAACTGGGGATGGAAGGGAATCGGCTCGATACGCCACAGATGCTCCCACTCCACCGTGGTCCCCTCCTCGGCCGCGATCCGTTCGCTGGCCTGGCGGGCCTCGCCGAGCATGGCCGCCAGGGCATCGGCATCAAGGCAGCGCTGATCCAGGGTGACCGTGCAGGCCCCGGCGATGGCCGTGACGATGCCTGGCTCGGTCGTGCAAGAGCCCATGGTGGCCACGCCGCCCAGCCGACGGGCGCTCTCGCGCACCTCCAGGCCCAGCCGAGCGGCGCACAGGAAGGCGTCGTGGCGCAGGCGCATGGGCGTGGAGCCAGCGTGACTGGTGCGCCCCGAGAAGCGGATAGCGTGGCGCTCCACGCCAAACGTGCCCAGAACCGGGCCGATAGCCAGGCCCTGCTCCTCAAGGACCGGCCCCTGCTCGATATGCAGCTCCAGATAGGCGGCCACCCGCTCCAGTTGAGACCCAGCGTCCCTGGCCCGATCAATGCGCACGCCGTGCTCGGCCAGCACATCGGGCAGCAGCAACCCATCGCGGTCGCGCAGGGCGCGCAGCGCATCGGGGTCCAGCGTGCCGGCGGCGGCGCTGGAGCCAAACAGGCTGCGCCCAAAGCGGGCGCCCTCCTCGTCGGCCCAATCCACCAGGCGCAGCGTGACCGGCAGATCAACCCCGGAGTACTGCCGCAGCACCTCCAGCGCGCCGGTGATCCCCAGCGCGCCGTCGAGCCAGCCACCGTTGGGCACCGAGTCTATGTGCGAGCCCACCACAACGGCGTCTGCCGAGCGCCCCCTGAGCGTGGCCCACAGGTTGCCCGCGGGGTCCACCTCCACCTGGGCCGGCGCGCCATCGCTGGAGTATACCTGAGCCAGCTTGCCACGCAGCCAGTCACGCGCGGCGACCCACTCGGGGGTCCAACAGACCCGTCGCGCCCCCTCAGGGCCGCCGGTGAGCGCAGCCAGTTCGCGCAGATCAGCGATGACGCGGTCAGGTTGGGCCGGCAGGCCGGACAGGCCCAGCGGCTCTGGTGCGGACGTCATGAGGCTACACTCCTCCAAGATTAGCAGCCAGGGCAGCGCCCAGGTGCGCCCAGACGCTACCCTGCCCGCGCTGCGTGCGCTCTTAAGTATAGGGCGCGCGGGCATTGCTACGGTATGGAGGAGAGACAGCATAGAGCGAGGAGAGGGCATAAACAGGGCGACAGCAGCATCACCATACCCTTGGAGGATCAGGCCACCCGCCAGCGCTCGAACGAGTCGGGGCGCATGGTCGTGGAGGCTCCGGGGGCGGTGGGCGTGACGATCGCGCCATCCACCACGCGCACCGGCTCCTCGAACAGGTCGGGCAGCCAGGGGATGTACTCCAGCATCGGCGCAGTGGGGAAGGCGGCTACCACGGCTCGGGCGACGCTATCTACTATGTTCGCGTGGTAGCGGACATCTATTGGCGGTGATTCCTCATTCTGCTCCTGAGGTGCGTCTGCCGCCCTCTATCGCCCCGCCATCTGTTTTCTCCGACCGGTTGACAGGCTCGTAGCTAGGGCGCTGTTCCCACCTGGGCACTTCGTGTCACCCTCTCTCCAGATGACCCGCCTGGCGTACTTTTCTGCGAACAGACTATAGCTGCGGCAGTGAGGGACATACGTGACAATAAGGATGCCGATGCTGAGGTAAAATCCTGCACTGGATGTCTATCTGTGGGTGCAGCAACCAGCATATTGGCGTCATACAGCGGATCGCGGAACGGCTACTAGACTACCTCAGACGCCCATCCCTCACAGCATGCGTACGGCAGGTCGCCTGACGAGGCCGCTTACTTATGTGCTAGGACCAATGGGGGATGGCTTACTGTGCTGACAATATAATACACTATAATAGCGGCTTGATCAGATGCAACAAGCAACAAGGTCGCATCGTTGTATCCCGGAGGCAGAACGTATCAATCTGCCGGCAGTCCAAGAAAGGCCCTGTCTTATGCATCGCATTGTCTCTATCACACTCTTGCTCTTCATGCTACTCGCTCCGTGGTCCACGGCGAGTTTTGCAGCAGACTCGGGGAGAAAAACATCATCTCCGACTCCAGTTGCAACACCCGTAGCCAAGCCCGCCTCCCCCAAGGATCTTGTTTTGCGGCTGACAGACCTACCATCTGGGTTCACACAGGGGAGTAGTCGCTCCTACACGAATGCGCAAGCAGCCCAGGCAGACCTTATCAGTGTGGCGAAGCTCGAACAGGAAGGCCGCATCACTTCATATGAGACTGCCTTCGTCCGAAACCCAGCACAGGGAATGTTGCACATCATGGCAAGCATTGTGTCCTTCAAGGGCACGTCTGGGGCACACTGGCAGCTTGGCCGCGCACTCAGACCACCGTCGGCCCAAAACATCGACATTGGCCGCCTTGGGGACGAAGGCGTTGGCTACTCACTGACGTCTCCCGGCAGAGTGGTTACTGCCTATGGTGTGATCTTTCGCCGTGGCGCATACGTGGCCACAGTGATTGCCGCTGGCGAAACTAGTACCTTTACGCCCCTCGGCGTTATCCAACTTGCGCGTGCCATGGACACACGAATGCAGGGCACGTCCCACACCTCTGTGGCACCTACACCAGGGGCAACGGCTACACCACGCCCAACACCAAGTGCTACAGCAACGGCGGTGCCCCCGACGGACCAACCCAGCAACTCTGGACCATCCGTGCACATCTGCAGCGACGCGCACTATGACCACGCAGCCGTACAATGCCTGCACGATGATAGCACTCTCTCAGCCTCCGCCTTGGTCGCTGCAAGGATCGCCTATACAAGTGGTGATAGTACCAACTTTACGAGTACTGCAGATCACTTCGGTGTCAGCAGCGTGAACGCTGACGGTAGCCAATCCCCTTTAGGAACATTTGACTCGACTAGCGGCAGTCTATCTACTAACGGGGCATCAGTGTCACTCGCCGGCATTCTATCACTAGCGGGTGTGACTCTTGTCACTGGCACGACGTATCGCGTCGAGGTTGACAACGGGAATACCTTGATCGGGACAGCGGGCTTTATTTATGAGGACAGCAGTAGCTCTTAAGTTGACCCAGTCCCCAGCCATAATGGCTGGGGGCTCTTAGCAACGACCTCAAATGAGGAAATCAGATATTCTGCACGTCGTGTAAGAACGGAGAAAGAGCCAGCACTGCATGAACCGGATACAGACAGAATCTGTGACTGCCGACAGCCAAGCTTCTCTAGAGAACTGCACGCAGTGTGAGGCTTCTAACGAAACCGGAAATCGGTTCTGCGGTCAA
>JBBRHB010000645.1:0-3347 GCA_038223355.1 Chloroflexales bacterium | reverse complement strand
CCCCTCATCACTGAAATACACCAGCCGATTTTGCCGTGACCTGCCACGCCACTGACCGCGCACCTGATCTTCGACCAGAACTTCAACCTCCTGGTCAAGCCAGGCGGCATTGGCTTCAGCTTGAATAGCACCCTGCAGCTTGTCGAGTTCGACCCGGCGGAGCTGCTTTTTCCAGTAGGGGACTTCCAGAGCTGCATCCAACTCCATATCGGCAGCACGGGTGCCAGGGCGTGATGAAAAGGCTGCCACATGGACCTTCCCCCAACGCACGCGCTCCAAAGTATCGAGCGTACCTTGAAAATGCTCGTCGGTCTCGCCCGGATGACCGACAATAATGTCGGTCGTGATCGATACATGCGGCATGGCTGTCCGAATTTGCTCGACGATAGTGGTATAGCGCTCAACCGTATAGCCACGCTTCATTATTCTGAGCAGGTCATTATGACCGGTCTGAATCGGCAGGTTAATCTCCGGCATACACTTAGGCAAACGGGCCATCGTGTCGATCAGCTTTTGGGTAATCCAGGCCGGGTGTGACGTTAGGAAGCGTAGACGTAACAGGCCCGGTGTTTCATGGACGGCCTCAAGCAGATCAGCCAAGTCGGGGCGACCCGGCAGATCATGGCCGTATGAGTCAACGATCTGGCCTAACAACGTGATCTCCCTCGCACCACGGCTCACGACACGTCGGCATTCTTCCACAATCTCGGCCAGCGGTCGTGACCGTTCACGGCCACGGCGTAATGGGATCACGCAGTAGGAGCAGTTCATGTTACAACCGTAGATAATCGGCACATAAACCGTAACCGGCGGATGATCATGGTTGGCGATTGGGAGGACCGGCTCATCGAACTGGTAGATCGGATTGGGCAAGAGCGCGACGACTTCATCCACCGCCGAGGGCGACACAAAGTGATCGACCATCGATAACTTGCCCTTAAAGATCGATTCATTATTCGGTCCCACCATGCAGCCCCACAAAACAACCTGCATATTGGGATTGTGCTCTTTGAGCGTTTTGAGTGAGCCGAGCTTACCCTTAATGCGCGTTTCCGCACTCTCGCGCACACTGCAGGAGTTGAGCACAACAAAATCAGCCGCTTCGGGCTGCTCCACAGGGGTATAGCCGACTGCCTGAAGCGCTGCTTCCAGCCGCTCCGAGTCGGAGACATTCATCTGGCAGCCAACGGTCCAGACATGATAGGTTCGTTTATGTTGCGCTTCGTCCATTGCCACTCCCGCCAACGTAACAGTTTATTATACCAGAGTGGCAGAACGGCTACTGAAGTGACTGTCTCAGTCTGTGGTATGGGCCAGTTCCTCGCGCGGCACGCCGCGACCAACGCCGCGATAGGTGAAGCCCCGCGCCTCGATGGTTTCGGGATCGTAGAGATTACGGCCATCCAAAATCACCGGCTGGCGCATCAGGCGCTTGAGCTTATCGAAGTCAAGCTGCTTGAATTCATTCCACTCGGTCAAAATCAACAATGCGTCCGAACCTTTAGCAACATCGTAAGGCGTCGCGCAGTAGACGACATCGGGCAGCATTGTTTCAGCTACACTCATCGCAACGGGATCATAGGCTTTGACGTGTGCACCAACATCCTGTAACGCCCGCACAATATCAAGCGAGGGCGCCTCACGCATGTCATCAGTGTTGGGCTTGAAGGACAAGCCTAAGACACCGATCTGCTTGCCGTCTAGTCCTTCCAGGATCGTTTCAGCTTTATGGACGAAGGAGCGCCGGGCATCGCTGTTGATATCCATCACCGCCTGCAATAGCTGCGGGTGGCAGCCACTCTTGGCCGCCATGTGATGCAAGGCCATGACGTCCTTCGGAAAGCAACTGCCCCCGTAGCCGAGGCCCGCATCTAGGAAGTGAGGGCCAATGCGCCGGTCGGCACCCATGCCGCGCGCGACCTCTTTGACATCGGCACCGAGTTTCTCACAAATCTGAGCGATTTCATTAATAAAGGAGATGCGCGTCGCCAGAAAGGCATTCGAGGCATACTTGATCATCTCAGCGGTACGGAGATCGGTAATGATGATCGGAGCACCCAGCGGCTCGTGCAAGGCCGCAACAGTAGCCGCAGCCTCTCGGTCAAGACTGCCGAGCACAATGCGGTCGGGATGGAAGAAGTCGTTGACCGCCGAACCTTCGCGTAAAAACTCGGGATTACTGATCACAGCGAAAGGGACGTCACGTGCCGCTTGCTTGATCAAATTCGTGACCCAGTCGCCGGTACCGATCGGCACCGTCGATTTATCGATAATAATGCTGGGCTGTTGCAACGCTTCACCAATTGATCTAGCGGCCGATTCCACGTACTGCAGATCGGCTGCCCCATCGTCACCCATGGGGGTACCAACGGTAATAAACACGAAGTCCGCATCTGGGATACCAATTTGATAGTTATCAGTGAAGCGCAAACGGCCGGCATTTACGTTCCGCTGCAACAGTTCTTCCAGGCCTGGTTCATAAATTGGTGACTTCCCGGCGTGCAGCATATCAAGCTTGTGCTGGTCGATCTCAATACAGACCACGTTGTTGCCTAAATCGGCAAAGCATACCCCGGTAACGATTCCAACATAGCCGGTTCCCACAACACAAATATTCTTCATAATCTAGCGTTCTCTCCTGCGCAAATCAGTATTGCCCTGGTGCCCGTTGCGTTGCACCACTTGGTGTACTCATAGGTAGAAGTGGTTGCTTTGTCAGGTCGATACCATCCAGACTAATATCGGCGACATTCGTGTCATAGTCGTGACCATTAGCGTGGACCTCAATCTGTTGGACGGTGAGCAGGTTCGGAATCTCGCGCTTGAGATCGACCGAGAAGGGCGACCACGTATTTGGATAGATGTGAATCGTTTTGATCCAGGGATAATTGGATTCCGTACTTTTCTGAGTGGCATACTCATAGGCCCAGAAGCAGTACTCTGCTTTGGCATCACTGCTCTGGCTATTCGTGTAAAAGACGCGGATTAACACCGGGCATTCGGTGCCCGCGACACCGGTCTTGCTCAAGGACTGCTTGCGAATCCGGATCGATGCCGTTAGCTGAAGTTTACCGTAGGAGACGACATCAGCACTTATATCTTGCGTGATGGCAATGATCGAAGGTAGATCGTTATTACCCGTACGCACAAAGTTGGCTGAGATGCGGCATTCCTGGGGTTGGGTGCTGCCTTTCGGGCAGTCATGGTCCAGGTCAAAGTAGCCCGGCATCGAATTTTGGCTTTGAACGACCGGATTCTGAACACGTACCTGCCAAGTGTCGGATTTCTTTACAGATGAAGCTTGCACCTGGGTCAGGTTGTACTCGTCGACCGTGAAATCAGTAAAT
>JBBRHB010000644.1:0-3350 GCA_038223355.1 Chloroflexales bacterium | reverse complement strand
GAAGCTCCCGCCACCGGCACTATCACTCCAGCTCTGACCACCGCCGCTACTGTCGCTCCAACTCTGGCCGCCTCCGCCACTATCAGTCCAGCTTTAACCTCCACCTGCAAGATCGGGCTGGACTGGTTGTGCAGGATCGTATGGGGGATTGCCTGGGGGTAGAGGACTGCCATACCCACCGCCCCAACCGCCATACCCACCCCATGGGAAAAAGCCCCCACCCCATCGCCGTCGGCGTTGAGGATACCCGTCCATCATTGGCCCGCCCATCATTGGACCATTGTAGGGCATACCCCGCCGCTTCCGTGCTGACGAACGCATAATACTCACGACAACGAACAAGAAAAATATTACGAGGACGCAGAGAACAGGCGAAATGGTAAGATTGGTCACTCCGCTGCGGGGAAGGGCATTCGTGCTGCTTGGGAGAGCGCCCGGTTGTACATTGGGATTGTTTTGAGATGCCGCTGGCTGGTTAGCCAGATTGGCATCGGGAATGGCGCTCGGCGGGAAACGTAGGCTCATGGATAATGACTGGCCGGTCAGCCTGCCCGTCGATACTAGCTTAATCCCTTGTCCGGCTGATGTTTGCTCTACACTAAAGCCGGTTGTCTGAGTCTGTAGGTCAGCCGGACGGATCGAGGCCGCAAAGTTAACCTGTGCGCTTGCGGCATCAATGGGGGGGCATGTACTCCCCTGGCAAAATAGTTTTAACTGGAGCAGGGGCTGGCCTTGGTCCAGCCGAATTGCCTGCCCGACAATATACGAGATCGTCATCGCATGCTGGGCTGCAAGGGGATTCCGAAAATAATAATCTACCTGGAGGCGAGTGCCATTATCGTCACCGCTAAAGGTGCCAGTTGCTCCTGACGTAGCGCGTTGATATGGCTGTCCATCTTCTGCGACCTGAATTTGGCGCACGCGTCCGTAGTTCCCGGTATCGAAGTGTAGGCTGCCCTTGTGAATTGGACCGCTATCGACCACAAGGCGTTGAGCTTCGGTGAATTGAAGATCGCCATTCTTTGCAATATTAATTTGATAGTCGTAGTTGCCCCAGCGGACTTGTGGGGTTTGAGCGCTTACCAACGCCGGCAACCATCCAAGCAAGGCTACGACTGCAATTGATAGACGTAATAAGCGGCGCATGCCATGTATCCTTCATAAAGCTGGGAAGAGTCTACCATGACTGTATATGTTCATGTGAATCTATCACGAATTGGTAGCTGATGACCTCTCAATGAGTGCATACGATTCGGCATACCATACGTAATTAAAGACGAGTACTTTGCGAGCTACCTGTGAGCTTGACACGTGTCGCTGCCGCTCTTATAGTGGCTCGCCACAGGGCGTGGCGGTCTGTATCTTGCAGCATCGCTAGAATAACCTATGATGGTCGCGTTCGGCAAAGCCGGGCAGGCACTACGATATAGAAATTATGACAGATACGCTTAATCCGCCGCCTTCAGGCGAACCGCCAATTCCACAGCAGACGCTGGTGGGCGATCAGCTTGTGGGCGAACCATCGCCGGCCGATTTGAAACGGGTAGCAGCCGAAGTCGATGAAGATATTGACCTCGATGAGCTGCAGGAGCTTGTACCTGCGACCGATGCCATTACCCGGTATTTACGTGAGATCGGACGAACACCACTGCTGAATGCTGCTCAAGAGGTTGACCTCGCCCAAGCAATTGAGGCTGGCAAAGCAGGTCGGGCAGCTATGACCAATGTTGAGGATAGTCTGTTACTGTCGCCTGCCGACCGCTTGCAGTTAAACCAGGCAGTTGAGCGGGGTAACGATGCGCGCCAAAAGTTAATTCAATCTAATCTGCGACTCGTCGTCAGTGTCGCTAAAAAGTATATGGGTCGTGGTATGCCATTACTGGACTTGATTCAGGAAGGCAACATTGGTTTGATGCGAGCCGTCGAAAAGTTTGATTGGCGCAAAGGCAATCGCTTTTCGACATATGCGACTTGGTGGATCCGGCAAGCAGTAACGCGTGCGCTGGCTGAGCAAAGCCGTTTGATTCGATTACCGGTGCATCTCGGTGAATCGCTTGGCCAGATGCGACGAACGGCCGAGCGACTGGCCATAGCGCTTCAGCGTGAGCCAACCCATGCTGAACTCGGTACAGCATTGGGCCTGCCCGAAGAACAGGTCAAGCGCATGCTGGAAGCTGTGCGCCAGCCCATTTCCTTGTCGCTACCGGTGGGCGAGTCCGGCGAGTCGCAGTTCGGTGACTTTATCGAGGATGACCGTATAGCGCCGCCCGAAGAACAGGCCAACCGTTCATTGATGGAACGTGATTTGGTTCAAGCGATGAGTGAACTCCCAGATCGTGAGCGGACAGTGCTTGAATTGCGCTATGGATTACATGATGGACAACGTCGTACCCTTGAAGAGGTGGGTCGAATCCTGGGTATTACTCGTGAGCGTGCGCGTCAGATCGAAGGCGAGGCACTGCGGCGTCTTCGCACCTCTGAGTCTGGGTCGGGACTACGCGGCTACCTCGAATAGAGATCGAAGAGGAGATTAGCATGCGCTTGAGTGAAGATAAAATTCGGCGAATCGCGGAGCGGGTGATTGATGATCTGCAAGAGCGGGGCCTCGTTAAATACACGATAGCAGGTTCGGCGGCGCGTGCTGAACGGGTCAAGGTGGTCTATGAGATCATCACGAAGGATATGAAGGTTGAAGCTGAGATTGATACCGAGGTTGACCGCATTCTTGATACCTATAGCCGAACGCTTAAAGCAACCGAGCAAGATATTCTACGCCGGAAGCATAAAGACGAGGTGGCGAAGCGCCGAGGCTTTGAGTTGTAGTTGAACAGTTGATGGCTGCTAAATCTTTCCTATATAGCCGCATCTATGCCTTGATCCGCTGTATTCCGCCGGGCCATGTGACGACCTATGGAACGATTGGACTTATGCTTAGTTGCCCAGCACGCGTTGTGGGCTACGCACTCCATTACCTCCGTACGTCGGTTGATGAGCCTGTGCCGTGGCAGCGTGTCATCAACTACAAAGGTGGCATCTCTACGCTGGGACCGGAGCAACGCCACTTACTCGAGGCTGAGGGTGTAATCTTCGACGATGTAGGTCGTGTTGATCTACATCGTTTTGGGTGGGATGGCTTCGAGGATCAAGTCGGGTCGTGAAGTTGATTGACACAGTCCAAGGGATCATTGAGAAGATACCGCCCGGCGAAGTCCGGAGCTATACAGAGATTGCGGAAGCGCTCGGATTTCGTGCGGCTCGTCACGCTAAGGATGTTCGGGCAGCGGTTGCCATACTGGTTCACGATCAGCAGCGCCGCAGTCCTTGGTGGCGCGTGGTAGCTAATAATGGAC
>JBBRHB010000643.1:0-3362 GCA_038223355.1 Chloroflexales bacterium | reverse complement strand
TACATTTTGTGCCGGCGGAGGATGCTCGATGGATGCTGAAGCTCTCAGCACCACGCATGCTAGCGCGGGGTCGGCGGAGACTGGAGCAACTCGGACTTGATGAAGAAACCATGGAGCGAAGTAAGGAGCTTTTTTATAACGCGCTAACCGGTGGTAAACGGCTGTCTCGTCCGATGATGATGAAATTATTGGAGGAGGCAGGCATTAGTACCCAGGGGCAACGCGGTTATCATATGCTGTGGTACTCGTCCCAGACGGGTCTGATTTGCCTGGGTCCGATGCAGGACAAACAGCAAACATTCGTCCTGTTGGACGAGTGGGTGCCTCATTCCCGGCAATTATCGCGCGAAGAAGCACTTGCCGAACTCGCACGGCGTTATTTTACCAGCCATGGGCCGGCGACCATTCACGACTTCGCATGGTGGGCAGGATTAACGATTGCCGACGCAAAGGTAGGGCTTGAGGCAGCAAAAGCAGGGTTTCTGTCAGAAATAATACACGGGAAAGACTACTGGATGAGCACAGATGCGCCTGGCCCGGGAGCATTCGATTCGTCTGATCTCTATCTGCTGCCCGGTTTTGACGAATATCTGCTTGGCTACACAGACCGCAGCGCTGTGCTTGCCAGAGAACATGCAGCTCACATTGTCCCAGGCAACAACGGCATATTCCTACCAACGCTTGTCATCGCCGGACAAGTTGCCGGCACCTGGAAGCGTACATTTAAGAAAAACGTGATCGACATAGCACTCATTCCCTTCACACACGTTGATGATTTGGAAGAGCGAGCCAGCGAGGCAACCCGACGGTATCGTGCCTTTTTTGAAGCTGGAGGATCAGCCACCGGTCAGGGAGCGTGATGGGCAATTTGGAGAACGAAAATGAATCTTCGAGTCGTGGGGAAGGAAGGCCAGCTATGCAACTCGCTCCAACATTTGTCCGCCATATCGTCATATTCAGATTTAAAGACGGAAGCTCGCCCGCACAGCTTCAACGCGTTACCGATGCCTTCCGAGCGTTACAGGATAAGATACCGGGCATTCGAGCATTCGAGCATGGCATCAACAACAGCCCGGAGGGCAAGAACCTGAGCTTTACCCACGTCTACACGCTCACGTTCGATGATGTGCGGGCTCGCGATGCTTATCTGCCGCACCCAGAGCACGCTCAATTTGGCGCGTTGCTGCAGCAACTTGGCATTGTTGAGGATGTGTTTGTCGTCGACTATCTCCCGGTACTGTGAGGTGCTAGTGGGCAGCCTGGGCAAAAGCAGTCGCAACTATTCGTGCTGATGCCGATGGGTACACCGGGGCAGGCTAGCCGCACGGCTGTGATCGAGGCATCTACAGGCTCGGCGGCGAGGGTCTCTGCCCCGTCGACCGCGCGGGGTGGAAATGGAGCGCGCCTGACCGGCCGCCACTGCCCGGCGGGCTTCAAGCGCCAACTGGGCAGGGGTGAGCGGTAGGGCAGGATAGGCACCGGGGGCGGGGCTGCCGTTGAGACAGGCCTTGATCAGCATGGAGGCCTCGGCGGTCAACGAGCGAGCGCGAGGACCGGAGGCAAAGTCGCGCCGGAGGCGACCAACTCACGGTACTCCAGGCCGACGAAGCCGCGATAACCGGCAGCATCAATTTTGTGAAAGAGGTTGGCGTAGTTAATCTCGCCGGAGCCAGGTTCGTGGCGGCCCGGGACGTCGGCGACGTGGAAGTGACCGATCAGATCCAGATTGGGGAGCAGATTAGCGAGCAGGTTACCTTCGGTGATCTGCTGGTGATAAATGTCGAACAGCAGCTTGACGGCCGGACTGCCGACCTCGCGAATAATGTCGAAGCCTTCGGCGGAGGTCGTTAGGTAGTAGCCGGGGTGGTCAACGAGGACATTGAGCGGCTCCAGGACGATGGTGACACCAGCTTGCTCAGCGAGGGGCGCGACGAGCTTGAGGCCCGCGACGATGTGGCGATGCTGCTCGGCGCGCGGCACGTCCGGTAGGATCTCGCCGCCACCAGGATTGGAAACGGTGCAGATAAGGGTTCGACAGCCCACTTGATGGGCAGCAGCGAGCGACTCCTGCGCGGCCTGGCGGATCACGGCGGGCTGGGGTGCAACGACCAGTGGCTGGCCAGTATCGAGCACGAGGGCGGCGGCGGTTAGGCCGAGGGCTTGCTGGCGGACGTGGATAGCGGCGAGATCTTTGTCTCGCCAGTTCCAGAACTCGAAGGCCTCGAGGCCGACCTGGTGGACGGCGTCGAGGCGATCAATGAAGGGACGGTCGGGAAAGAGCATCTCAATGCAGACCGAGAAGCGCATACTTCCTCCTGAGCACGACTACGTGATTGTCATGCCAGTGTACACGACTGCCGACAGGATGCAATTCGGCATTTGGGCGTTAGGTCGTCCTGGCGTTTGGCATAGCGTTGGCCGGAGCTGTGGCAGGCCGTCGCGCGTCGATCAGGAGCAGAACAATCAGGCTGACCTCTACGACTTTGTCGATCCAGCCGGTCGGATTCGTGCGAACGCCGACGATTGCCAAGTACATCAGGATGGTGACGGCTGCCAAGGCGATCAGGAGGCCGCGCACAATCGGCTGATATTGGGACAAGGCCGGAAGGTAGAGCGCGACGCCGAGCACGATGTAGGCGATGCCGTTAAGCAGGAAGAGGGTACCGAGGGGAATCGGAATCAGTTGCATGATATTGAAGCCACGGGGAGCACCCCCTGGAGGACCCCCGGCAGGCCTACCTGCTGCACCGACCGGTAGTCGTGGTGGACCGCCGGAACTCATCGCAACGCCGCGCGAAAAGTGCACATAGGCCGTTATGGCAACAAGGACAAGGATGACAATTTGCAACAGGCCGATTGTTTGACGGACGCGGTTCGAATAGACATGACTCATAGTGCGAATCTCCAATTCGATATGCTAGCTGCCAGTGCGGCCTGATCGACAGGATACACTATAGATGTGAAGAAGTTGTTAGGATTGTATTTGGAAAGTATAAGAAAATCAGTGGCTCGCCAGTTGAGCGGTGGTGGCAGCGATGCTCGGTGTGGGGTTTGTAGGGTGGCACTGGCCATCCGGGCGGTTGTGCAAGGAGGCGTCGTACCAGCATAAATACATTGGTATGTGCTGCTGCCAGTAGACTCCTTTATGGCCGCCGGGGAAGAGGTGCCACGTGTGGGTGATAGCGCGCTGGACTAGGACGTAATGAAACTCCAGGGTCGCAGGCAGCCAACTATCCTGCGCGCCCATGTCGATCCAGAGATGAAAAGGTACAGCGACGCCGAGGTCACGCACCAGCGAGAGCGGATCATGGTGCTGGTAGGCTGTGCCAACGCCAAAAAAGGGAAACGCCTGATGGGGGCGA
>JBBRHB010000642.1:0-3364 GCA_038223355.1 Chloroflexales bacterium | reverse complement strand
TTGTCACTCCATTCGATCATTGCTTCGATCAGGCTCTGCTCGCGGGAGGTCACCCGTCGATCTTGACGCACGGCCCGGTCTAGTACGGCTAACATGATCGGTATCTTCGCGATACTATACATGGTGAACTGCTGGTTGCCTTCGAATGCGTAAAAGTCATTTGTGTCGAGTTGATAGACGGCGGCGCCGACCAATCCCCGCCGGTTATTGGCACTATTGGCGGCTGTGGATGACAATTGGCGCAGAGGCCGTGCCGTACTGGCTGCCTCGACCGGCGTAGGGTAGGCTGGGAAGAGTACAGCAATCAGGAGCAAGATGGGAAGCAGGCGACACATTCTTCGTCCTTTCATTGTTTCAAGCAGACGGGGTCCGCTGTGCTGGTCGTTCGCCACGAATTGAGTCTGAAACACGATGACCCAAAAAATCTCCGCGAAGCATAGCACAACTTTTGCCATCAAAATCAGGGGATCATTGCTTGACATGCCTAGCACTTGCCCGTACACTAGCCATGCTAGGACTAATGATGCTCCCAAACGATTCGGCAAGCCCCCGCAAAAATGAGAAGACCAATCAACGGGATTACAAGCATTGAGGATGTGGATGAAGGCCCAGTCGAAGCGAAGCATATTGCGGCATGTGCCGTTCATGACACTCATACTGGTTGTGCTGGTAGCCTGTGGTGATTCGCCTAAAGTTACCTTAGGTGGCACGATCAAAAATGCTTATACAAATGCGCCGATTGAAGGCGTACAAGTGCGAATCGGTAAACAGTCTGATGTTGTTACCGATGCCAAGGGCTATTGGCATACCCAGGCGTGGACGACCAAGGATACCGTTACCGTTATGGGAACAGGGTACCAGCCGGTCTCGCTGCCGCTGGCCGAACGCCCCGATCTCCAAAAGCCCAAATCGCTAACTGTGACTTTAGATGTTGGTTTGCGACCGGATATGCTGAGTGGCATGATTACCGACTCCTATGCTAACAAGCCCATCGCCGGGGCAGTCGTGGCTGTAGTGGGCTCGCATGTGCTGTCAGCAACGACTGATGTTACAGGTCATTATACCCTTGGGCAAGTGCCCGAAGCATTCCAGATTGAGGTCCGTGCGCCGAATTACGAGGTGCAAAAAGGCGATATCCGGCAGTCCACCGAGCATAATCTGACCTTGCGCCCAAATGTGCTAGAAGGTGTCGTCAAGGATAGGTATACTGACCAGCCGGTGGCCGGCGTTAAAGTCGATATGAGCGATGCGCAGGTCACGACCGATGCGCAGGGCAAGTACCGCTTGATGAATACACCAGCGAACGGTCAGGTAAGCTTCAGCCGCGATGGCTATGACAAGATAACCCAGCCTTTTACCAAAACGATCAGCCTTAATGCGGTGCTCCGTCCAAATGTGATCAACGGTCTGGTTACCGACGCGGAGAGTGGCAAGGTGCTGTCGGATACGGAGGTGATGGCTGCTACAACTACTACCGGCACGGCGGTCACGACAACGCGATCAGACAAAGATGGTCATTTTGTATTGTCGAACGTCCCAGATGGAGCATATCTACGGGCCTTATTGCCCGGCTACCGGCGCGGCGATGCCCAGGTGACGGCGGGCGGCTTGAAAGATGGCTTTAAGCTCCAGCCAATTGCTGCGAAGGCCCTTTATATTAAGACAATCGTTGCCGCTCGTAAAAAGAATGTCACGGATTATTTCGATATCATCGATAAAACCGAGTTGAATGCGGTTGTGCTGGACCTCAAGTCTGACAATCTCGAAGATCTGGGTTTGATCTATTATGATTCGAAGCTGCCTATCGTCAAGGAGCTCAAGAGTTCGGCCGATATCATGGATCTGCCGTGGGTTTTGGCCGAAGCCAAGAAACGCCACATCTATACGATCGCCCGTATTCATACGTTCTCGCATGACAATCAATTGGTCAATGTACGGCCGGATTGGTATGTGCAGAAGAATGGTAAGCCCTATTATGCCTCATTCGGTGTAGCATGGTTGGATGCCTATGATGAGCGCGTATGGGATTACAATATCGCGCTCGGGGTTGAGGCAATCCAGATGGGCTTTGACGAGATCAACTTTGACTATATCCGCTTCCCCAGTGATGGTGATCTGACGGGTACCGTTTTCAAAGGACCCCGTGATCATAAAAACCACCCAGAGGAGATGTACAACACCATCGGGCGCTTCCTCCAGCGGGCACAAAAGGCCGTTAATGGGGTAGGCGGCTATGTCAGTGGTGATGTCTTTGGGTATGCGGCCTGGGAACCGCAGGCGGCGATTGGTCAGAATCTACATGTGATGGGGCAGTATTTGGATTATGTCTGTCCTATGGTGTATCCGTCACACTTTTTGCAGCACGAGATGAACTTCGATGACTCATCGACCCATCCATACGAAATCGTCGATAAGTCAATGAAACTGGTGCATAATCAGCTTGATGGGCCCGCCAGTCGTGCCCAAGTACGGCCCTGGCTCCAGGATTTCACGTTAATCTATCGCCAGCCGATTATTCGCTACGGTGTGAAAGAGGTCCGGGCGCAGATCAATGCGTCGGATGACAACCACACCAGCGGCTGGGCCCTATGGGATTCGGATAATGTCTATACCGCCGAGGCCTTGAAGCCAAAGCAGTAGCGGCGCCGCTCATTGGCATGCGTGGGAGTTGGAGTTGACGATGGTGCGCTCCTGGTTGCTCCTATCACTGGTTTGCGTGTGGGCCATCTCCGGCCGGCTAGAGGCGGTCTCATCCACAGTCCCACAAGTTCAGTCGGCGCGTTGGGTACAGACTGAACTCGACGATTGGTTACCTGGAACGTTCAGCAACACGTATGTCGAAGGATCGACGCTGCGCTTACAGCCGGGTCGCTTGAGCGGTGCATACCAGTCGGCACCTTTCCGGGCGTCGTTTGGTTTCAATGGGGCAGTGGTAGAAACGCTGGTCCATGTGACGGCAACGCAAACACTGGCGGTGGAACTGCGCGGGAGCCTGGATGGACAGCAATGGCTCGCGTGGCAGCCCGTTCAGCGTACATCCGAAGTGAATGAGCGTACACTCGGGCGTTTTTTGACTTTTCGTCCCTCCACAACGTGGCTTCAGTATAGGGTACGGTTTGGTGCGAATGCCGACTCGCCTCGGCTTGATGAGATCGCCGTAACGTATATGAGCAGCGCGGTGGGCCCTGCACTCATCGATCTAATCGCGCGTACGAACTGGTCAGGCCCACCGACACTTACACCTCGTCCGGATGCAATCTCACGCAATGATTGGAGTGGCGGTGGGGTGCAGGTGGTCGTTGAGCGTCAGCAACCCCAGCGAATTGAGATCAGCCAAGTACAAGTTCCCGCCGATGATACCAAT
>JBBRHB010000641.1:0-3374 GCA_038223355.1 Chloroflexales bacterium | reverse complement strand
GAGCCACCCACCGCCGGATTAAAGAAGCGTGCCTGTAAGAGCCGGTCCATCAACAACATCACCAGTGAGGCGTTAAGCGCCGGTATCGCCAGCAAGATCAGGACGGAATTGATCAATGTCATCCAGACAAAGAGTGGCAGGCGCCTGATCGTGAGCCCGGGAGCGCGGAGCGTGATGATCGTCACAATGAAGTTGAAACCAGATATGACGGTGCCGATGCCGGTCGCTAGGAGTCCGAGCGACCAATAATCTGGCCCGTGGTTGGAGGAGAACTGCTTTTCACTGAGGGGCGCGTAGCTGAACCAGCCGGTCGAAGGTGCTCCGCCGGCCAAAAAGCTCCAATACAGCAGTAGACCGCCGAAAATTAATAGCCAGAAGCTCAGCGCGTTCAGTCGTGGGAACGCCATGTCTGTGGCCCCGATCATTAACGGGACCAAATACGTTGCAAAGCCGATCAGCATCGGCATGACGACCAGAAAAACCATCGTCGTGCCGTGCATCGTGAAGATTTGATTGTACGCACTAGGTGTAAGGAACGTATTGTTCGGCTTGACCAACTGAATACGCATTAACAATGCTTCGATCCCACCGACCCCGAAGAAGAAGATCGTCGCCAGCAGGTACATAATGCCGATCACCTTGTGGTCAACCGACGCGACCCACGACAATGCCCCGCGGTATTCGCCTGCCCCAGACCGTTCGGCAGTCTTGTTTCCAGCTAAGGGGATACCAGTCATTTCAAGGCCTCCATATAGGCGACGAGTGCGCGAATATCGGCGTCTCCAAGCTGGAGATTAGGCATCAGCACGCCTTGCTTAATCGCATGGGGGTTTGCGATCCAGCGTGCTAGATTGTCGGGCGTATTCTCGATAATGCCGGCACCCAATGTATTCCGGCTGGCAATGTGCGTCAAATCTGGGCCGACCTGAGCATTCGCTCCCGTTCCGCCGATCGCATGACAGCTGATACAGGTGAGTTGCTGGAAGCGCTGCGCCCCCTGCTTGGCCAGGGCATCGACCGGCACCACGGCTCCGTGTGCTTGGGCCTGTTGCCAACTATCGAACTCGGCCTGCGGCTGGGCCACTACCTGGATGCGCATCCATGCGTGCTGTGTGCCGCAATACTCAGCACAAGCTCCCAAATAGATGCCGGGCTTGTCAGCAAACAACAGGATCTCGTTGGTATGTCCGGGTACCATATCCATCTTGCGCGCGAGTTGTGGAACCCAGAAGTCATGGATCACATCGCCGCCCTGTAGCTGCAGGCGCACTTGCTTGCCAACCGGGATGTGAACTTCGTTGGCAGTCACAACCTTGGCTTGGGGATAACGGACGTCCCACCACCATTGATACCCGGTAATGACGATATCGGTTTCCTTGGCGGCGGGAGGATTGGTCGCGCGCATAGCTACGATCGTCAGGCCGAACATCCCCACTAGGATTAATGCGGGAGTGACTGTCCACGCAATCTCCAGGCGTGGATGACCAAAGATGGGTGCTGGGTCGGCCTGTCCCGGCCGGGCTCGAAAGCGGAACAGAGCATACAGGACGAGCCCCGTCACCAGCAGGAAGATGACCGCCGAAATGCCAAGGCTGAGCTGGAACAGCCGAGAGATGGCCTGCGCCTGCGGTGAATGCGTGTCGAAGACTGAGCTTACTGGCATGCCCTACCTCTTTCACAGGTAATGCGGATCCAACTAAGCGTTTATGTACTCAACGTCGGGAACGCGAGCACATGTTGCTGCCACCATGATCGACATCGGCAAAGTTTCTGCTCGGGTCCAATGGCTAGCTGATTAAACGGGTTTTTAGCGACTGTGTCAAGAGATGATCGTATCCAATATCATGCGACGTGGATAGTGGACTCTAAAAAGTTCGCTTTGTAGCATGAGATATACCACGCAAAGCGATTTACTCAAGATTGCTAGGCGCACCCGCTCATTGCCCTAAGCGGGGACCGGGTCGCCGCAACAAAAGCGTGACCCCAAAAAGCCAAATTGACCCCTTGACATGCCACACACCGGCATGCTATGCTGCTGAAGCTTCGAGCGGTTCGAAGTTTTGCGTACAATCACGTGGAGCGAGCCAAAATGATGCAGAGAATGCTCATGATTAACCGGATCAAGGTGGCCACTGTGCCTCAGATGTTGACGACCACTGGGCTCAGTGTGCCCGGTACAGGTCTCTTGGTTGATCACAGCGTGCTGGCACGCTTTGGCGGACCCAGCGGCAGGTGTTTCAGAACGTGATGTAATTTTCATCTAGCTGAACTTCTGCCGTGGGTAAGGTTCCAACTTACACCCACGGCTTTTTTGTACCCTGTGCACGGGCCGTGGCGATTGATACGTACGGTCCGTGGTTGTTTTGCAAGGAGGCCCCCAGATGTTAGTTCTGGAGCGCAACGGAACAGTGGAACGGTTTCAGCCGTCCCAATCTGCTCAACATCCGCTGCGCCGGTGGCTGGCCCGCCTGCGCTGGTGGAAACCGTCGGTGTGAACCGCTCGGACCTGCAACGGTCCGCCGAAACACAAGGAGTTGCCAATGTTGGCGTTTGAAACATATGAAATTGAGCCCGTCGTCGCACCCCCAGTTGCGGATCGTCGCGAGGTAGCCTTGGTGATTGATCATGTTGTCAAAGCGTTTAGCGACGAAGGCCGCGTGCCGTGGAGCAAGAAAGCCAAAAAGCCGCCGGTCCGAGCCGTAGATGACATTAGCATTGAGATTGGCAAAGGTGAAATCTTTGGGCTATTGGGTGCAAATGGCTCGGGCAAGTCGACCCTAATCCGGTTAATTTCAACCTTGCTTATTCCGGATGCCGGTCAGGTCTCGGTCTTTGGTTATGACGTGCAGGCGGACGAGAAGCAGGTCAAGCGTTTGATCAATCGTGTTTCGGTTGAGGCCTCGTTCTTCAAGAAGTTGAGCGCGGCGGAAAACTTGATGTATGGCGCACGGCTATACGGGCTTGACGTGCGCCAGGCCAAGCTCCATGCATTGGAAATCTTGAAGCAGCTGGGGCTCAGCGAAAAGCGCTTTTACGAACCGCTTGAGCATATGTCGCGTGGTATGCAGCAAAAGGTGGCGATCGCTCGTGGCTTGCTCACCTCGCCGGTATTGTTGTTACTGGATGAGCCGACGACTGGCCTCGACCCACGGTCTAAGAAAGACGTCCAGGAGTTTATCCTGCGCATGCGCCAGGAACACCAGACAACGGTCTTTCTAACAACACATGACATGGACGAGGCCGACCACCTCTGTGACCGGATTGCAGTCATTGACGCTGGCCGCATTGTGGCCATGGATACACCCAATGGCCTGAAAAGCCACCTCGCCCGTGAGCGTGGTGTCGCTCAGGTGTCGATGGAAGATGTCTTCTTG
>JBBRHB010000640.1:0-3389 GCA_038223355.1 Chloroflexales bacterium | reverse complement strand
TTGCATGCCATCGCGGACTGGCGACGCCAGGTAAGAGATAGCCGGCGTGGCTACAAATAGCAGCCAGGCGAGACTACCACCGAGTGCCAGCAGCGCCACTGGGGCTAGGTTCGGTTGTTCTGGCCGGCGGTATTTTTTAAGTAGAGTCATGCCAGACCAAATCAAAAGAAATAGCACCAAAGCGAAGGAGGTGACATGGTGTGTCACGCTCACAGCCGCAAGACTCAACACCGCGACCACGGTCAGCGCCCGCGTATGATCGACTGCACTCTGACGATTGGCGATAATGCATAATGCGAAGGCCGCGAAGGCGAGGGCCAGTGACTCGTAGCCGAACTGCGCGTCGAAGAAAGCGAAGTGCGCGTTCGCCATATAGATGAGTACTCCGAGCGCGGCCACGCGGCGCGAACCACTCATCTGCTCCACGAACAAATAGAGCGCGATGATCAAGACGACCCGTGCCACACCAATCACCAGCAGACCGGCCTGGAAAATGGATAGGCCGCCGACCGAGACGAGTGCGGCGGTAATAAGCTCGAGACCAGGATAAAAGGGACTGACGGGGAGGATCGGATTCGGTGTGAAGAGGCGGCCCGACGTCAGCAGATCATTGGTCGTGCGCCAATGTTGTAGCTCGTCACCCCAGGTAAAGACGGCGGGGCTATAGAGCACCTTGAGTGCATAGAAGCTGAAACCAAGCAGCAGGAGGATGCCAAGCTGCTCGGTACGTGAACCGCGATCCATGGACAGTCGCCCAAGCGACGGCACGAGGAACAAGAGCAGCCCGGCCCAAAATGTTATGCTAACCCCGTCTGCGCCAGCGCGTGAAGCATGGTAGGCGACAGATACGAGTAAGAGGCCGGTCGCGCTGAGGACGCTCAGGACCAGTAGCCAAGCCCAGTCAGGCAACGGTGACAGGGCAGAAACCGCAGTGACAGGAGCGTGTTTGGGCTGCGAGCCATGCATGATGGGGGAGCTATCCAACAGCATCGCTAGTGATGCGCCTCAGGTGGCGGCTCATGCAGTGCGGTGCTTGCATGTGTTCGAGCTACGGTATGCAACAACTGACGATAGATCTGCTCGATACGGGGCACGACTGCACTTGCCTGGAAGTCGGATACACGTTGCCGACCGGCCTGACCCATTCTGAGACGCAGATCAGGATCACCAATCAGCCGTTGCATAGCGTCCCGTAAAGCTTCATGCTCGCCAGCCGGCACCAGCAAACCTGTTGCGCCATCAAGCACGATTTCGGTCAAGCCACCGATGCGAGAGGCAATCACCGGCCGACCGGCGGCCATTGCTTCGATGGCTACAATACCGAAGGGCTCGGACCAGATCGAGGGCACCAGACCGAGCATACAGCGGCTCCAGGCCTGCATCACCGCAGCATGTGGCCAATCTTGCAGCACGATCACATTGGGTGGCATAGCAATGGTACGAAGCGGATACTCGGTTGTTTGGTAGCCAATAACTACGAGGGGCGGAGCAGCAGTGAGGTCGGCGTAGGCGCGGAGCAACACATCAAGCCCTTTGTAGCGTGCGAACGCACCCACAAAGAGCATGAAGTCGCCCGGCGGGAGACCGGCCAGCAGCGGATGCGGCGCTTGATCGGGTATGCTGCTTACCGGCGGGACAAAGTTGGGAATCACCTCTAGCGCGAGCCCGTGCCCTACAAGGTCGTTGTCAACCGCGACCGCATGACTAACAGGAAGAAAGAGATCAACGGCTGCCTTTTCGGCCATAGTCATCACGCGATGCGCCAGCACAACTGGTACGCCCTTGACCAGACCATAGTGCTCGCCGGCACAGGGCAAGCACTTCGCTAGGCTAGGACCGGTGCAGAGTTCGTCGTTGCGGATCAATTTCTTTTTTGGACAGGCAACACTATGATCATGAACGCTTAAAATGAGCTTTGCACTACTCCAGGTTTTCAGGGGCAAAAAGGAATAGATCAGCCAGTTATGCGCATGGACAATCTCGGGCCGCTCGCTTCCAACCAGCTGGCGGAGCGCCCACACTAACTCTGGATCAGGCAATGGCGGCGCGTGGCGATGACCACCGTCGCTAAACAGGCCTGCTACGCGCTGTAACGTGCCGCGGATGCGATAGATGCGCACCCCTTGCTCGACCGTAAACTCCGGTAGGCCCGCGTGCCAGAGGGTAGCCACGGCAACACTATGGCCCCGAGCAGCCAGCGCGATGCTCAAATCCTGGACATGGCGTTCTTCACCGCCGAGATAGGGTGGATAAAACTGCGCGAGCATCAGGATACGCATAGTGGAATCTCCGTGACCGAATGATACAGATCCCATAGCCCCATTGCACAGTCATCCCAGGTAGGGAGATCGAGCGCCGGTGGTACTAGGGGCTGCCGTAACTGGGCAAGGATGGCGTTGGCTACTTGCTCGTCGCTGCTCGTGAGCGAGACCGACCGGGCAAGTCCGCGCTCGGCAAGCTCACTAAGGCCCGAGGTGTCGGCGACAAGGACGGAGCGACGTAAAGCCACGGCTTCCAACACTGCAATGGGATGCGTTTCATAGTCGCTCATCAAGGTGACCAAGGCGGCCTCTTGCATCAGCACAGCCATCGCACCCCGCTCACCGGGCGGGATACCACCAATTTCGACACGCCCGGCCACACCATAGGCCAGGGCCAGCCGTTTGAGTTCCGCGCCATAAGGACCGGTACCCACGATTCGCAGCCGGGCATCCGGTCGCTGCTCCAGTACCTTGGGCAGCGCCGCGATGATACGCTGATGGCCTTTATAGCGTTCAAGGCGACCAATCGAGGCGATCAGCGTACCTGGGCCGCGTAGCTGCAAAGCGGGGGCCTTGTTCCCAAGATCGGAGCCATTTGGGATAATGACGAAATGTTCTGGCGGCAGGTGTAGTCGGCGACTATAGAGCGCGATTTCGAACTGAGCGACGGCGACTAAGCGAGCCGAGCGGGCCAGCAACGGTTGCAGCAGTAAACCTTGCACCCCACGCAGGGCATTGCGTAAGCCGGACGAGTTGCCGCCGCCGTGGAAGGTAACGACATAGGGTATCTTCGCCCAGAAGGCAGCCAGCATAGCCAGTGGCGCGACCAACGTATGGTAGCTTTGGATATGCACGAGATCCCAATGGCCACGGGCGATGATCGGCAGCATAGCAGGAGCAAAGTAGTAATCACGATCTTTCGGCCAAGCTCGCACGCGCATGATCTGCACGCCTGTCTGCACCTCGCAGGTGGGGAGTAGCCCGGTGGTGTCGGTAGTAAGGATCGTTACATCGGCACCTCGCTGCACCAAACGGCGCGCAACCTCGTGCACATGCATCTCTACCCCGCCGGTAAGCGGCAAATAGCGCGGAGTTACCATGAGCACACGCATGCGAGTCGCTTGGGAT
>JBBRHB010000639.1:0-3394 GCA_038223355.1 Chloroflexales bacterium | reverse complement strand
TTGCCCTGAAAACTGTGGACGACGTATTCGAGTGCTTCCAGCCGGCGATGATGAAAGGCCTGGAGCAACTCCGTGGTCGCACCCCGATACGTGGCATAGGCATATTCGAGCGGAATCTGACTATTGAAACGCGCCCGGCTCGTATACCACGGCGATTCGAGCGGCTGACCATCCGCGCCAACCGGTGGCCGGTCGACCTTGCCCCAGAAGTCGAACAGCCGCGTGCGAAAGATCTCATGATACGGCTCCGGCGTGTCCCAGTTGAACTTGAGGTACTCGGCCACAGCCTGCAATGACTGGCAGACCATCGGGAAGTTCTTGAGCTCGCGCATCTCGTGGTCCAGGAAGGTCGCGACCGGCGAGTCAAAAGCCGCCAACTGGGTCAAGAAATCGTACAACGGCGTCGCGCCGAAGATTGCCCCGAAGTGGCGTGCCAGGCCATCGAGCAAGATGCGTTGCTCGAAGCTGTTAAAAAAGATGAAATGAATCGGCGCGCTGGGCCTGCCATCGCGGTCCGGAGCGGCGAGCGCGACGACTGCGGCGATCGTCTGCGTAATCCAGTCCACAAACAGGCGCTCCTCGGCCTCGGCGGTCTCGGGTGGCCCATCCGTCATACGCACAATCGCATGGCGTCGCTCTGGCTGCTCGACGCCACGCTCACAGGCGACCACCAGCGCTCCCAGCAGGTAGATACGGTCGTTGAGGTAGTCATGCTGCGCATCGACGTAGATGCGCACGAGATTCGGGTTGTGCTCCGCGTCGGTGAAAGGCAGTGAGCCATAGCCCTTGCTGGGAATATAGTTTAGCGCTTCCATCGGCTCGCGCTTCCACTTGCGATAACGACGAGCGCGATGAATCAGCTCGTCCAGCCGTGGACCGATCGGCCAGGTCCCGGCAAGTTGGCGTGCCAGCACTTCCTGACCGCGTGCCGGGATAAGGTCGCGCGGAGCTGAGTTGCCGCCGTTCGAAGGCGGCGCAAACTCTTTGAGCATGGCAAGCTGCCGTGTCGTCGTGATACCGGTATTCCGTAGCGCACTCTTCTCGTGCTCGGTGAGATAGGGCAGGAGCGACAGGTCATCATGCTCCGCGCTCCACTTCATGCAAAACTCGTTATATAAACAGCCATCGCATTTGTAGGTCAGATGATAGGGGACCTCCTCAAATGGCATCCCCACCACCTGCATGGCAATGGAATGTCCATCGGTCACCAGATCGCGCACCGCGCCAATGTAGGTGTCGGCATCCGTAATGTGCTCCATGCGACCGAGATCGGTACCGAACGAGTGCATTGCGGCAGCCCGCTCCCGCGCCGCCACTTCGGCTTCCTCACCGGCAAGGCCAGCATCACCACCGGCCGGTCCACGGTACAGAATCGCTGTCTCAATACTGGCGACCGCTACGCCGTTCTGCACAAACAGCGCAGCCAGCATCTCATGGTAAAAGGCGACCTGCAGGCGGTGCTCGACCTTGGCGGCGGTCGAGCTTTTCATATCGGTGATTAAAGCGTGGAGACCGCCATCCGTATCACGCTCAAGCCGCAGAATATCGAGATCGCCACGAATACGCCAGCCGTCTACATCCACATCAAGCCGAGGCTGGAACAGCACTACCACCTCGCCTGGCTCTAGCCGCTGGGCCTCGGCAACGACGTCGGCGTTAACATCAGCCCGCGAACCCTTGTCATTTTCTCCCACGCGATGAGGATGCAACTGCGCAGGTATCGCCAGCTCAATTTCCTGCTCGAACTCCGCGCCGGAGCGCGTGAGCAAGGGCGGGATTGACTGCGGCACCACGCCATAGGCTGTCATAAATTGGTTGCCTGCCGCACGCTCGTGCAGCCGCAACCGTAAGTAGCGCCGACATTGCTCCAGGCGGATGAATTGCGAGATATCGGTGGGAGATAAGCGGGGCGTGCCTGTATGGGGAGATGGAACGTCGAGGCTGATCGGCGAAATCAAGGGCGCATCCTTTCCTGTTTACGGACATGTCCACGGGCTACATAAGAAGTCATTAGTACAGCGGTCTTGGCAGCGTCCGGTGGAGAATCTGCTCAAGGTATATAAGAGCACCATCATTGTGCGCGCTTTCGGCTGTGGAGCGGAGTTTCGAGAACTTGTCTTTAGCATGTTCGATCAGTCGATAGTGCGCCTGCTGTACTGCTGGCGTAAGCTCATGGAGTTGTGGAAACACATAGACCTCAGTCATATCAGGAAATCCATTATATGGGCCGTTGTACTCCCATCCATCAAGATGAGGTAATGGAGAAAGGTCGTGGGCTCCCTCAAGTGCAAGCCACACTGCTCCTCGATACAATGTGCATACCACAATCATGCCAACGTTCAGCCGTACCCGATCTCGAGCGACAGTAATCCCCCACTTATGTGCGGCCACGTAATGTGCCCTATCGATTGATTCGACGAAGACCGGCAGAAGTGCTTCACGCGCACTGGAGTCCGTTACAATTCGCTCGATCACGTTCCGGGCATTATCCTCACTCATGCGGGTCTCGCGTTCCATACTGCTCTCTTTCTACTGAGTGATAATCAATTTGACGGCGGTTTTCATCAAACGGTTACGTGTTTTCTCCAGGTGTAGCACTGGGCAGATCAACGGCGCTCTCGCTAGTATCAGTCTCAGTGACGGTCCAAACCATGGTTGTCGGATCATTTGCAAGGTCAATTTCGTAGATTGGGTTAGCTGCATTCGCGAGCGGATCGGATAGCGTATTCACTACAAAACTGCCTGGCGCAGCCTCATAGACGCGATACAGGTAATACCGTTCTCCAAACTGCTCAGCCCGAGTTAACTCGTTTCCGCGCAGTTCAATCGGCCCGTCTGCGCTCCCACGGCCTTTGACCTCAATAAACCGAGCAATCAAGTTCATATCGTGGGTTTGCTGGAATTGCTCTCTATCGTTGGCTGAGCTAAAGCTGATAATATCGCAACCGTACGCGAGACGGCCCTGCATATGGTCGACCAAGCGTGGATAGCGATCCTGACCGGGGGCCAGCTCAAACTGTTCCGCCAAATGCTGAGCCCGCACTGCATCCGTCCGCCGTACACTTCCCACCATGGAAGCACCTCGCGTCGTCGCCTGAACGCGGAACGCAATCTGCCGACGCGCTCCCGTCGGTTGATGCTCTTGCTTTTCAGCTGTAACAGGCCTAACTGGAGCATTCGAATTGTTAAGTGGGACGTGTTGGGGAGGTGGAATCTCTGCCTGTTTGGATGGCAGCGATAGTGATTGCACTGGGGCAATGTTGGGAACAGGTGGATCGGCCCACAATCCGTCATCAATCTCGTTAAGAGGCTGCCCAAGGCGACTGCGTGCTTGATCAAGGAGGTTCCGTGCTTCATCAACGCTGACACCAAGTATGCGCGCCAGTAGTTCAAT
>JBBRHB010000638.1:0-3418 GCA_038223355.1 Chloroflexales bacterium | reverse complement strand
GTATATGCGCCTTGCCTTCTCGACGCTTGCCTGCCCGGATTGGACACTTGAAGAGAGCGTCAATGCCGCCCAGGCGTATGGGTACGAAGGGATCGAACTCCGCTTGCTCGACGGCGAGTTGTTGACGTCCGCGCTCAGCAGCGATCAACGAGCACGGATCCGCCGGGTTTGTAGCGCTGCTGGGCTCGTGGTATGTTGCGTTGATACCTCATTTCAAGTGGCCGACCCAACCGCTCGGCTTGACGACCTAGATCGGTATCTTGAGCTGGCTGCCGAGCTTGAGAGCCCGCTGATCCGGCTATTCGCGGGAGCACCTCCCGGTGAGGCGTGGGAAGCAAGTGCGGAACGCGCCGCCATCCGACTGTCGAAGCTCGCCGAGCGTGGTCGGCGGCTGGGCGTGCGGCTCGCACTCGAGACACACGACAGCTTCGCCGCTGGCAAGTCCGTCGCTGACGTGATGGCGCGCGTGACGGACGACTATGCTGGCGTGCTATGGGATACACTGAATCCTTTCCAGGCCGGTGAAACAGCTGAGCAAACATATAACCTTATCGGGAAATGGCTACTCCACATTCATGTCAAGGATGGCGGTGTTGAGCCGGACCCCGAAGAGTGTTGCCTACTAGGCGAGGGACGTGTGCCAATGCTATCGATCGTCCAAATGCTCGTCCAGCGGCGTTACGACGGATGGCTTTCGGTGGAGTGGGAGAAGAAGTGGCAGCCACAAATCGTCGGCCCGGAGATCGCTCTACCGCAATACGCTGACCAATTGCGCGCCTATCTTCTTGACGTTGCATAAGGAGGACATGTGTCTCACGCTCAGCCCGGATGTTGGGGGCCCAGCAACATTCGTGCGGCTAGCCGCATAGGGGTATGCGGCTAGCCCGTACCGTGCGAAAATGGGAAGCGCGAATAACGTCCGGGTCAAGCTCGCATGAGGGGGAAGACCTCACACTGCTGCCAGTAGCGCTCCCAGCCACCGTTCAGCATCAGCGTCCGCAGTGCAGCTAACGCATCACTCGTCGCTTCGCTCCACTGCATGCCCCGATTCTTTTGACGACGGGCGATGATCAGATCGTTGGCCTTCTCCACGTGGCCGCTGCCAATATAGTGGCGCTCAATTCGGCGCTGACGGTAGTTTGGAATCCATGCCGCCCGCGCCCGGAGATAGGCCATCAACTCGTCCAGTTTCGCCTCATTCTTGGCTTCAGACCGATACCCTTCGAGCACCTCGAGCGCCGCAAGGACGTTCCCGCGCCATAAGCGCCGGGAGAGCTGCCGCAGGAACCGCACTTTGCTGGTCTTGCTCCGACAGATTCTGCTGCTGAGATCAACGCATTTCTGCTGTAAATGCTGCCAGTCGAGGATCATCGTTTTCTGCGGGACTTGGCTAAGCGTGTCGCTAAAGAAGCTGCGGATCCAGCGAGCGCCATCGGCGATCAGCAACAAGGAAGTGCCTACGCCCAGTGCCAGGCCCACGACAACCTGTAGGTGCTGGAGAAACGCGATGCCACCCCCGCTGAGGTACCGGGAGCCTGCTGCGGTCATGACCCGCGCCGTGCGCAGTTCCAGGAAGCGACCAGCTTCGTGCTTAGCGCACGCACGTCGGGTGAGGACTTCATCCACCGTCACGAACAACTGCTCTGGCTCCACTTTCGGCCCGAGGTGGCGCAACTCCTCGATAGGACTGGCTGCCTCCGACCGCCGTGCGGCGAGCACACGCTCCCAATCAGCCCACGACACACCATCAGGGGGACAGACCTGATCATTCGCCAACGCCGCGTCGACAGCGGTGTTCAATTCTGCCGGCCAGCCGGCACGGCGTCGCGCTTGTTCGTGCGGTACAAGGTTGAGCTCCAAGGTAGCGAGGTCATCGCGTGTGGTCAATGCCGTCACTTCCGCCAGCTCAGCCTGGCGGATGAGCTGACCATGCGTGCGCACGAGGCTGCGGACCGTCGTGTCCGAGAGCACGGCGGCATCGTGGGTCTGCCAGCCGAGGAGCCGCGTGACCGCAGCAAAGGGCAACTCCTGCGGGAGCAAGCAGGCCCATTCCTGCAGGCCACGAGTGATGATGATCCCGTTGTGGGAGGGCAAGACGGCGTTACCGGGCACGACGTGGGTTTGGGTGTCCCAGTGGTAACAAACCTGGCGAGCGAGCTTGAGGGTGCCAAAGCGGCTGACGACCGTGATTGGCTCATGCCCGTCGGCGTGGACCACCTGAGGGGGGAAAATGCTGGCGGTGGTGCTCCGTCAGCTGAGTGTCAATCGTCTCCCACTGCGCTTGCAACAGGCGCCGTAAGATGGCATTGCCCGTTTCGTGGGTCATGGTCTCGAGGGTGTCGAGTGCCGTTTCGGGCTGGAGCGCGGTAACATCTGTCGGTGGAAGATCGAACGCAGCAAGTTCCATCATCTCATCCGGCGTTTCCTCCTCGACACTGCAGATCAGCACTCGAATTCGGCGCATCTTTCCCTCCTGGCATGGTACAACGCGCGCATGCTACCATAGGACGACCGCAAGCGATACTTGACCCGGACGTTATTCGCGCTTCCCATTGTCGCTGCCTGTGGCCAGCACCGGAGCCTGGCCCCGGCTCGCCCGATCATGAATCCATTCGACCAGCGCCCGCCGCAGCGCGGTGCGCGGGGTCAGCGGTTGGGGCAGGAAGGTCAGGAGGCCGGCCTCGGCCAGAGCCACCTGCAGATCAGCATGCGCCACGCGCACGCCGTTGAGCCGCCAGAAGACGGCGTAGCCCATGATCGGCAGGGTGGTCGTTGACACCTGTAGTTGTTCGAGCGTCATCGTGGTCATATGCGTGCTCCAAGTGATGGTCCCGCTGTGGCAGGACCATCCGGTATCTGGGGAGAAGTTTGAAGAAAGGTGGGCGTTCGTCGGCATGGACATCTGGTACGGAGTTCCAGCCCATGGCCCACCGAACTGGCTGTTAGATGCTGAAGAGCTGGTTGAGCACGTGCGTATCGTTCAGGTCGTCGAGCGTCAG
This sequence comes from Chloroflexales bacterium, assembly GCA_038223355.1. Lineage (GTDB taxonomy): Bacteria > Chloroflexota > Chloroflexia > Chloroflexales > Kallotenuaceae > JACDGP01. The sequence continues at coordinate 419 of JBBRHB010000638.1, read as the reverse complement.
CAGCGCGTCACTGATGGAGGCCAGCACCGCCTCGCCCTGCCGGGTGCCGATCAGCACGCTCAGCACCCGCATGCCGCGCGCGCTCCGACGAGCTTGCCAGCGGGCACGCGTCGCGGCGTCGATTGTGGACAAACCATCCGCAATGCAGATGACGTCGGCCCGATCAAAGGCCGCTTCGTCGACCAGCGCCAGTGCCGCGTCCATCCACAGGGGATAATCCTCATCGCTGGCGTTCATAAACAGGTCGCTGCACTCGACGAGAGTTTGGGAATCGACCGGGCCTTTAGGAAAACGCCAGGTGCGAATGGCGGTGCCGAACTGAATCACAGCACACTCGCGGCCTTGCTTGTTCGCGATCGCCAGCACCGCCAGCATCACCGCCTTGGACCACACTTCTTTGGTGACCTCACCGTCCAGGC
>JBBRHB010000637.1:0-3425 GCA_038223355.1 Chloroflexales bacterium | reverse complement strand
AGGTCACGCAGTGGAGCGGCCGGGCGATGGCGCGGGCTGCGGGCATTTCGCTGACCTCGGTGCAGCGCATTTGGCGCGCGCACGGCCTCAAGCCGCACCGGGTTGGCAGCTTCAAGCGGTCGCGCGATCCGCATTTTGCCGACAAACTAATCGACGTGGTGGGTCTGCCTCGCTCCCCCGGCTCAGGCCGTCGTGCTGTCCATCGACGAGAAGAGCCAGATCCAGGCGCTCGATCGCACGCAGTTGGGGCTACCGCTCAAGAAGGGCCGCTGTGGCACCATGACCCATGATTACATAAGGCATGGCACGACGACGCTGTTTGCGGCGCTCAACGTGCTGGACGGCACGGTGATCGGCCGCTGCATGCAGCGCCACCGGCATGAGGAGTTCATCTGCTTTCTCAACACCGTCGAGCGCGAGGTTCCTGATGGCAAGACGATCGAGGCCGTGGTCGACAACTCCGCCATTCACAAGCATCCAAAGGTTAAAGGCAGGCTGGAACACCGTCCACGGTGGACGTTCCACTTCACCCCGACCTCCGGTTCCTGGCTAAACGCGATCGATAATTTCTTCTCCGTGCTCACCCAAAAACGCATCAGGCGCGGCACCTTCCACTCCCTGGTCGACTTGCAGGCAGCCATCAAGCGCTATCTGGCTGAGCACAACAAACAACCAAAGCCGTTCGTCTGGATTGCATCAGCTGCTTCCATCCTGGCCAAACTCAAACGGCTACCTGCATCATGTGTTTGAGTCAGAACACTAGTGCAGAATGTCGATCTGACGTGAGCAGGTTTCGGGGTGGAGGCGCACGATGGCCCCGGCCTGTGTCGGCGCCAGGCCGGGCCTTCACCGACTAACTTCGCACGCCAGCTCGGCCTTGGAAGATCAACAGCCCACCACGAGTTTTGCATTGACGTCTGACAAACTTCATTCTGTCTCAGAAATTTGCAATATGCTGGTCCGAGCCTCCCCTCAAGAATTTGTAAAGAGCCGGATCATTAATTTTTGCTGGACAAGCTTTTAGTATCAGGAAATTGTGCTTCTATAGGCAAGGGTTAACTTAGGCTGCACCAGACCGGCGTTTGCAGTGGTTGGCCAAACCGAGGGCGTCGTTGCCGAAATCGTCTGGTTTGGGCATCGGGATGCGAGTTGTTGCGTTGGGCAGGTGCGGCAAGAGGCGAAGATGATGCTTTTGGGCTCAAACATTCTCGATCCGGCATTAGAAACAAAGTTTGAGATTACCTGCAGCAACAATCCTGCAGATTTTACAGCAAGTTCTCGTATCAGCGCCCGGCTCCCGGGGAACAGTCAATATTACGATTACCAACTGCGTGACCGAGAACTGTGGCGGATGCGCTTCAACGAGCCGATCTTCTCTCTGGCGGACCGTAGAGCTGGCATGATCGGGGTATGCTTTGCCGAAAATCGCTTCAGCACTGAGGTCACACTTAATGACGACAAAAGCGGTGTGTTCGTCATCGCGATACCCCGCAAGGGTACGCTGACCCTACTGCAGGACGGCGCCGTGACGACGATCAACGAAGGTAGCGGTCTGGTCCTGCGTCCGAACTCGCGCGCCCGGGTGCTGTTCAGCGACGCTGGCGCCCGCGCCAATCTCTCCTTTAAGGTATCAGAGATTGAGGCAGCGCTGCGGCACGCCCTCGACGCGGACTTGCGCCAGCCGCTCGAGTTCACGCCCAGGTTGGACTGGACGTGCGGCTTGGCCGCGAGCTTCAAGCGCCAGTTGGATACCGTGCTTGCCGAGTTTCAGAGCCCGGACGGAACGGCCGACAATCCCGTCGCGCTCGCTGCTACGACCGACCTTCTGGTGACGCTGCTCCTGCGCGCCGCGCCGCACAGCTACACCGATCAGCTGAACATTGGGGCGCCATGCGCGGTTCCGGCCTATGTGCGGCGCGGCGAGGAATTCATGCGCGCTAACAGCACTAAGCCGATCTGCATAGCCGAGGTCGCTGCCGCAGCCGGATGCAGCGTGCGCAACCTGAACGGCGTGTTTCGGCGTTTCCGCAACACGACGCCGCTCGCGGCCCTGCATGCGATAAGGCTAGACGCGGTGCGGATAGCGCTAAAAGACGGCGACATCGGTACATCCGCCGCAACCATCGCGCGCCGCCACGGCTTCACCAACCAGGCACGCTTCGCCACCGCGTATCGTCGCCGCTTCGGCGAGGCACCATCGGCGCCCGCGCACCGCACAGCATATTTTCGAACGCCGGCGTCTGACGACCGAACGTAAGCATCCGGTGTAAAACGTAGGTGGTTCAGTTGAAGTCAATTGACTGCTTAGCAAGCGCGGATGGGACGGTTTGGCAGTTATGGGCAATCGTAAGCTTATGGCCACCTGCTGTTGTCTCGCTGTTCGACGCATGCTCGTGTTGCTGGCGAGGCTGGGTGTAGGTCGGAGCCGACGCGGGGCCCCCCTTCAGAAATAAGCTAAATACCCGATACGGAACGACAGACGCAGCTTCATAGGTGGGGTCCTGCGTATTCCGATGATGCCGCCCCCAACGAAGTAGAGAGAACAATTACAGGTTCTGTTCAATGTCCCGACAGGCGACTAACTGGCGATGCCGTGCTGCACGCAGAGTTGGCATCGGTCACCCGGCCGCCGCAAGCAGCGCCGCGACGACGGCCGTCCTGTAGCCGCGAACCATGTCCGAGGTCCGCGCCGCGGGCGCTGTCCAATTGAGGGTGAAACAGAAGCTGATCTGTGCCCTTCCCGTGATCATTTGTCCGGCGAAGCAAAGGCAGTGGAAATCGCCCCAATCGATGTTGCCGCCCTTTGCGTAGCCCTGCAGGTCCTGCGGAAAAGCCAGAGAGATGGCGCTGGACATCGCCTGGATGCGCTTGAACTCAACCAGCGTCTCCGCCTTGGTAAAGAAAGCGCCGCGCAGCGCCCGGCAATACCAATCGACCAGCTCGGCGGCGGTGCTCATCATTGCCTGCTCGTCATTTACGGCCAGCCGCATCGGACCCGGGGTCCAGCCACTGTCCAGCCGCTGCAGGCCTTCCCAGCCGAGGTCCTCTCCTGGCGCCGCGCCCGCGAGATACGAGATCATACGCCGGGTCGAGTCCGGGATGCGCGTCTGGCGCAGCCCGGCGGAGGCGATCAGCGCTCGCACAGCGGCCGGTCGTACATGTGACAGCACAATATCGGTCGCAGTGTTATCGCTGTGGGATATCATCGCTTCGAGCACATGCCGCGCAGGGATGCTGCCGGTCAGGTCTAGCAGCACCGGGCTCGACGAGGATCGCACGGTGTCGTCGACCTTCCAATGCGCGTCCTCCGACAGCAACCCGGCCTCCACGTCCCGAAGGCATTGCGCCAGGATGAAGGTCTTAACGGCGCTGCCGACGAATAGCGGCGTCTCCGGCGCCAATCCAGCCTGCCAAGTGGCGCCGTC
>JBBRHB010000636.1:0-3432 GCA_038223355.1 Chloroflexales bacterium | reverse complement strand
AGGATGGTAAGGAGAGCACCTGATCCGACAGATGCAGACACAAGCCCAGCTCTGCGGTGGGCGCGACGGCGAGGTGCGGACGTAGGAGATCGAGGAGCACGCGGCCATAGATATCACCAAGCCAATGGAACCACCACCAGCCGTCGGGTGCGGGCAGAATGGGAGCGAGGCCTGGAGCTAGACCGACCTGGGCAGCGAGTGACTGAGCTAGCTCATAGCTCAAGAGTTGGTGACTCGAGCGATATGGAAGCTGCTCGGGGAGCTCCCGACCGGCAGACGACGCAACCCACAAGACTGTGCCGTCGAACCACTCAACATTAACCGGACGGCCTTCGAGAGTCAAGGTGGGCCGATCAAACCAGGGCGTATCAACGCGGGCCCCGATTTGATTTGTGTGCTGGTTACGGACCTCGATTAGCGACCCTGGATTGCCCTGGATGTTGCTATGAATGCCTAAGCCGGGTTGTGCCTGCGCTTGTTGATCGAGTAACTCGTTCAAACGTCGCCCCGCACGCCACTCGCCGGGCCGACCGATTTGGAGATAATTGCGGAGATGGAGCTGGCCCAAAATCGCTTCGAGATCACCAATAGACAGCTTGGCAGCAAAGAGTTGACCCAGTTCGGCCAAACGCACCGCCGCGGTAGGGCTTTGTTTAATCAGACTAAAGATTTGCTGGATGGCCACCGACGGCCGGAACGGGGTAGCAATGGGTAGCGACGACAAGGGAGCGGGGGATTGAGCAACCGTGACAAGTGCTTCAAAGATCAGGCGTTCCAAAGGGCTACGGTCAAAGCAAGCGACCGCTGTATAGTTGTGGCGACGATTGCCACGACCGATCCGTTGCACGAAGGAGGCGACGCTACCCGGTGGCCCGAGCAAGATGACGAGGTCGATCGTACCAATATCGATACCGAGTTCCAAGGTGTTGCTGGCAAAACAGATCGCGGCATCGTGGCCGGCAAATTGATGTTCAATCTCACGGCGGCGGCGGGCTTCGATATTCGAGTAATGCACATACACGGCGTCACCAAACGGTGAGTTGGGACGAACAGCAGCAGCATAGGCTTCAACTTCCGCACGCGTGTTGCAGAAGGCCAAGACCTTACGAATACCTTTGGCCCGCAGCGTTTGGAGATAGGATAGTAAGGCTGCACTGTCACCGACCGGTAGTGAGACATTCTCGGTCCTAAGTTGACGACTACCGGGAACCGCCACAATCCGAGCATCGGCAAAATAGTGATTTGCGACCACTGCCGGCGCAGCAAGCGTGGCCGAGAGTGCCGCGAACTGGATGGTTGCCGTTCCGATTGCGCCGTGGGTTACTGCGTACTCACGAATACGGCGAACACGATTAAGCACTATTTGTAATTGGTCGCCACGCGGTGTGCCGTGTAATAAATGAAGCTCATCGATGATAATGGCCCTGACCTCGGTAAATAGCCGCGGCTGTGTCGTGAGCAACGAATCCAGCGATTCGGGAGTTGTTAGCAGGACCGATGGAGGTCGTCCGGATCGCAATGATTGCCAATCGCCGGTCTTGATCGCAAACGCGAGACCTAACGAACGGAGCGGGTCCGTGAGACGTGTTGCTAAGTCACTGGCCAGGGCACGAGTTGGCGTCAGGTAGATGATGTGCAGCGCTGCCGGCTGGTTGCCGGCCGGACAATAGTGCTCGATCAGCGGGGCAATAGCAGCTTCGGTTTTTCCACTGGCGGTAGCAGCACAAAGCATTACGTTGTGGCCATCGAGCAGCAATGGGATGGCGGCAACTTGCGTTGCAGTAAAGTTACCATGGCGAGCAAAAAAGGCGTTCCAGGTGCGCGGAAGTCGTGCTTGAAGGGCGCGACGGGCCACAAGATCGGTCATGTTAGAGCCGCTGGAGGCGCAATCCGCCGGCCAACTCATCAAGGAGGGCGTCGGGCAGGTAGTCAGGGTGCAGATATAACAGGTCATAGCTGGTTACGGCCAGCCGAATCACCTCGCGCAGATTGATGCGATGCTGGTTGAGGGCGCGGGCCAGCAAACCGGGGACCTCGCGCTCGATCACTTCATAGCGTTCACGCGGAGGTGGGTAGCTGTAGCCATAGGCCAAGCTGTGATAGCGCCGTAAGGCTTTAAAAAACTCCATAATGTCACGCTCGATGAACCGGTCATCTAGCCGAAGGATTTGGGCCGGTGCCAGCCATTGGTCAACCGGCATACGGTTTTCGCTTTCGGTCATGGCAAATAAAAAGAAGAGATGGGGTTTGGAGGCAAAGGTGAGATCATAGGCAACTTTGGTATTGTCAGGAATAGTTGTTGGGTTAACGCGGCTGTTGCCGGGACCCAACGCCGCGTAGATCAGCGCTTTGAAGGCGGCATCGGCCTTGTCGCGCTGGCGGGCGCGGAGCAAAGAATAGTGCTCTGACTCATCGATCAAGACCGCCAAGCCGCCGTAGCCCAGCAAGGTCGCCAGCACACTGATCGCCGTGATTAAGTAACTATATTGGCGAGCAACTTCACCGGCAACATACAGACGCGGCGGTTTACGTAGGCATGAGCGCAGATCGACCGTGGGCTTGATTTGACCGCTGATCCATAGCACGATATCGTCAAAGGCGCGTTGACTTGGGCAGTCAGCCAGTGCTTTGAGCGCCTCAACCAATGGATCGTCCGTTTGACGTGGACTTTGCGCCGCAAACTGCTCAATCAGTGCATGATCTTCAACCGCTTTCCGAAGCAGCGGGGCCAAGCCCTGCTCCGCAGTATCGGGGTAGCGCAGGTTACTGACGAGGGCACGGTACATTTCATTCGCTTTGCTGGGTGGAACCTCGACCAAATCCAGGCTCGCCGTCGCGACCAGCATGTTTTCGCGCAAAGCACGGCGGGCCGCTAGCTCGATAAAGTGACTTTTGCCAAAGCCATAATCACCAATGATCACCTGAACATCACCGCCATGTTCACGGGAGCGCTGGAGGGCGCGATCCAGACTGACGCGTTCGGCTTCCAGGCCAATTGTTAGTGTTTCAGCGTCTTGTACAGGCACAATGCCAAAACGCAGGGCCTCTAAACTTTGGCGGGCACGAAACTGATCGGTTTCCAGCACTGCAGTGCGGGATGCAAAGCCGAAGCGGCCGGTCGATAGGGGGGGCGTTTCGCCATTCAGCGGGTCGTGTTCGAACTCACGCGCGGGTAAGCGGAAGCGACGTCCGGACTCGAAGAGCACCTCCCATTCAAAGCCACCCATATAGGTTTTGAGCAGGGTGCCGGAGCCAAGCTGAGGATGAACTACCGTACGGGTCTGCATGGCTGTGGCTTTCAGTAGGGTGGTTGTTGAGTGTCGGCGAAGGCCATCAAGGCCTCGCTTTGGCCACGGATAGCAGCAGCGGCGTATTCGGCGGTCACGGCTTGCTCTCCCTCTTCTTTTTGCCGGTACCATTCGGTTACGAGCG
>JBBRHB010000635.1:0-3438 GCA_038223355.1 Chloroflexales bacterium | reverse complement strand
TACCTAGACATGGTGCGTGGTCAACGCCGCAAGAGCGGTGTAGCATTTACCGCTAAAACCGGCCTAGCGATTCTAGCCGTTATCGCCATTTGTGGGTCAGCAGCATATTGGTGGGGTGTACAGAACGAGCTCACCAGCAATAAGATTGTGGCGATGGCATTTACGGCGATTATGGTGCTTGCACCGCCATCCTTGGTCTCATTCTTGATTCCATGGTCGCCTGCCGGCATGCTACTCCAAAAAATCAATGCACGCACCTGGGGATATACTGTTATTACCGTCGCTGCATTATTCCTTTTATATTATTCGTATGATATTCAATATGCTTGGTGGTCGGCACAACCGGTTGTCCAGCAAAGTGGTTATGTTTTACCCCAGGTACTGGTTGGCATCATTGGCTTCGTTATCATTCCGGCGCTCTTGTGGACCCCGGTGACGAGTGATGAGCTGGTCGAGCAAGTCCGCCAAGCCCATCTCGTGAAACGTTATGAGCTACAGACCCAGGCCGACATAGCGATTTTGCGTAATACCTTACTTCGTGCGCAGGAAAAGGCGTTGATCGGCTTTGCCAATTTAACCGTTCAGGAGCGTGAAGAGCTGGCCTCCGTGATGCGCGGCCTCGTGCGCGGGATCGATGGCACGATGCGTGAGATTGCCACGAGTGTCAAAAGCGTGTCGGGTGCAACCATCCCGTTCTCCTCGCTGGAAGATAACGATCAGATCAAAGGCTACCTCGACTATATCAGCGAAGCCCTCAACGATACGTCACTCATGCCGAATAGCGCTAACAACAGTGCCAAACTGGCGACCCAAGGGCAGTCCACGACCGCCGTCCGCCCTACTCAGCAATATGCTGAAGATCGACGTAACTATTAGTGTCGGAGGCAGCTGTGGCTTTACGTGGGCACTTTTATTCCACCGGCAAAGATCTGCCGGAAACGGACTTGCGTGAGCTAGCCGACCTACTCGCCACGCAGCTCTATGGCAATCTGGAACGTAAAGTCTATGGGTTAAGCCGTCAGGATGTCGGCGAGTTACTTGCCGCTTATATTGAAGATCTACAGCCGGAAGATCAGCGCTCGGTCGTCTGGCTTGTGTGGGATCTGTTTCAAGAGGGCTTGCGCATCGAGATGGGCCAGCGGCGGAAAGCACGTTAGCGACGCAGTAGGGCGTCTAATCACATGACCGCTATGCAGGCCCTTGGATTACTGGGTGGTACATTCGATCCGATTCATCAGGGTCATTTGGCCATCGCCGCCGATGTCTGCTGGACTTTGCATCTAGACCGTGTGCTGTTTATTCCGACCGGCCACCAGCCCCTGAAAGCCGGCGGCCATTGCGCCTCTGCCCTTGACCGCCTGGCGATGACCGCCCATGCAATCGCCGATAACCCCCTCTTCGAGCTTTGCGATTGGGAAGTCCGGCGTGAAGGACCGTCATATACCGTTGATACTGTCGCCGCCTTGCGCGCCAAATATCCGCATACGCGACTTTGGTTCATCATTGGTACTGATGGCCTTATAACCTTGCCGCGCTGGCATCGGGTTGCCGAGCTTGTCCGGCTGTGTTCCTTTGCGGTCGTGCAGCGGCCTGGCTATCACTTCGACCCGGAATGGCTTGACCCCGTGCTACGACCCTTCGACTTTCAGCTCATTACCGGGCCGGCGCTTGATATCTCAGCCTCCGAGCTGCGTGAACGTGTCGAGCGCGGTGCGCCAGTCCGCTATTTCCTGCCTGCCGCAGTCCATAGCTATATCGAGCAACATAACCTGTATCAGGACTGCCTGTGATTCAGCCCCTGCTTGAGCCCACGTTAACGGGCTGGGATATGCAGCTGTCTGCTCCACAGTACGATCAATTAGCCATCTATGCCGGTGAGCTTCAACGCTGGAATGAGCGGGTCAACTTAACTGCTATCACCGACCTACCTGCTATTGCGACCCGCCATTTTCTCGATTCACTCGCTTGTGCGCGCTGTTGGTCGTCTGCGCCACCATCGTTGTTCGATATCGGTACCGGGGCCGGTTTTCCGGGGCTTGTCCTCAAAATCTTGTGGCCTACGACCAAGCTCTTGCTGGCAGATAGTGTCGGCAAGAAAACTGCCTTTCTGGCACATATCGTGGCGCTACTCAATCTGCCCGAGGTCGAGATTGTAACCACCAGGGCCGAACTGCTTGGGCAAAGCCCTTACTATCGCGGGCAATACGCTGCCGGCGTTGCCCGCGCAGTCGCTGCCCTAAATGTGCTCAGTGAACTGTGTTTGCCCTTGCTCGACGTTGGCGGCCGGTTTGTCGCTCCTAAGGGTGCTGACGGAGTGGTCGAAGCCGCTGCCGCTCGGCGGGCGATTGGGCAGCTTGGTGGCAAGCTCCAAGGCATTATCTCTGTGAAGCTACCGGGGGTCGATCCACGTACGCTCGTCATTATCGACAAACAGAAGCCGACCCCAGCGTATCTACCGCGTGCTGTAGGCGTTCCCGGCAAGCATCCGCTCTGAAACATTGCCAGGCTAGATATCGTATACTTGGAGACGCAGTGCAAGGATGCACAGTATTTCAAGCGATAGAGGAGGAATAGATATGGCTCTCCTTGGGCGAATCCGGGACTTAGTCAGTGCGAATCTCAACGCTATGCTGGATCGTGCTGAAGATCCGCAGAAGATGGTTGATGAATACCTGCGGCAGCTTAACGATAATCTGTATGAAGCTAAAACGAGCGTTGCCTCATCAATGGCCGACGAGACGAAGTTGCATGCCAAGATGGTGCAGTTCCAGACGGAGGCCGACCAATGGCAGTCGAAGGCGCAAGCGGCCTTACGTGGAGGCGACGAAAACTTAGCCCGCCAGGCGCTCTCACGTAAGCTTCAGTCCCAGAAGCTGGCCGATAGCTACAAGCAGCAGTTCGAAGCTCAAGAGCAGCAAGTCAATGAGCTACAAGATGCGCTCGTGTCACTCGAGTCGCGGATTGCCGAAGCGCGGGCGCGCCGCGAGTTGATCGTCGCCAAGCAAAACCGGGCACAGACCCAGGAAGCGATTCAGCGTACGGTGCGCGGCATCAGCCAGACTGGTGCCATGGATAAGCTCGACCAGTTAGAATCGCGGGTCGATGATCGACTCGCCTATACTGATGCTATGGACAAACTCAATCATGGAACGCTTGAGGCTAAATTCAGTGACTTGGAGCAGAACCAGGAGCTTGATGCCGAGATGGCAGCCCTCAAGAAAAGCATGAACCCGGGGCCGTAATACATCTTGCGTGCCTTTACAAGAGCCCCTGCAGCATGCAGGGGCTCTTTCAGTGTCGTATCAAACAATCCAGTTCCACCTTGCATGACGTATGTAAAACGCACATTGCTGATATCCCCGCATTGACGCCACTTGCACACCAAGGTACACTGTAATTGCAATTACTTGCAACTGCGCAGAGTGGCGATTGTCTAGA
>JBBRHB010000634.1:0-3445 GCA_038223355.1 Chloroflexales bacterium | reverse complement strand
CACAAGCAGAGGGAGACGACCCGCTTCGATGGTCGAAGCGAAGCTCCGCAGCAAGAGATGGTGCAACGGTGTATAGGGCAACATCACACCGACGGTATCATAACCAGGCGCGACGCCTTCTGCGAGGCAGGTATCGGTCCGGCGGCGCAGCAACACAATTGGACGGCGGCGCGACGTGAGCAGTTCTGCCTCGGCGTCACTGACCTCACAAAACTGGTAGACGGTTTCGATATCGGGTGCCATCAGGGCAAAAGGTTTGGCTTCGCGGTGCTTGCGATGTCGTAGGCGGCCTACTGCCTCCACATGGAGAGCATCACAGGCCAGATGATAGCCGCCCAGGCCCTTGACCGCCAGGATCGCGCCCTCGGCCAGTTGCCGTGCCGCCGCGGCAATGGGATCAGCCTCAACCTGTTCGGCTCCAACGCGGGCGAGCAGCCGCACCTGAGGGCCGCAAACCGGGCAGGCATTCGGTTGAGCATGAAAACGGCGGTTAAGGGGGTCCTGGTATTCCTTTAGGCAATCCGAGCACATTGGGAAGAGGCGCATGGTCGTTCTATCGCGGTCGTAGGGGACGTTCTGGACGATCGTGAAGCGCGGACCGCAGTTGGTGCAGTTGATGAATGGATAGCCATAACGCCGGTCGGCTGGGTCGAAGAGCTCGCGGAGGCAGTCATCGCAGACGGCAGTGTCAGGCGAGATTAGCGTCCCTCGCTGGAGACCGGCCTGGCTGTGGGCGATGACAAAGCCCTTCTCGCCTAATGGCGGTACCTCTTCGGCCACAACAGCGTCGACGCGCGCCAGGGGCGGGGCCTGTTGCTGCAGGGCTACCTGGAAACCATCGAGGACGCTCAGGTCGCCTTCGACCTCGATGGTTACACCAGTGCTGTCGTTCAAAACAAAACCGGCCAGGCCACAGCGGAGCGCGTGTCCGTAGACGAAGGGACGAAAACCTACGCCTTGGACGATTCCCTGAACTGTGATGCGACGTCGTTCATGCATGTGCGTCCTCGGATAGCAGCAATCAGCCAGCGAGCGGAAAGCTTAGACGATATGCGGGGAGAGCTGGTTAAGACGTCTCGCTGCAGCCTCGATCTCCAAGTGGCGGTCAACCAACCAACCGGCCCAAGCCGCCAGGCCCGCTCCAGTACGGCAAGAGATTTCAAAGATCGGAGCGCGCGGGTTGAGCGCACGGACCGCTTTATAAAAGAAGTCGCGGTCGAAATCGACCAGTTCGATTAGATCGATTTTGTTGAGCACGATGACATCGCAGACGGCAAAGATTTCGGGGTACTTAATCGGTTTGTCGTGGCCCTCGGCAGTACTCGGTAAGCACAGCTTGATCTGCTCGCCGAGGGCCCAATGGGTCGGGCAGACCAGATTGCCTACATTCTCAATGAAGACAATGTCAAGACGGTCGAGATTGAGATCGTCCAAGGCGCGCTGCACCATCCCGGCTTCCAAATGGCAGTTGCCGCCGGTATTGATCTGAACTGCATCCCAGGCACCAGCTGCCAACACCTTTTCGGTATCGATACTGCCAGCGATGTCGCCCTCGATAACGCCAACGCGCGCTCGATCACCGAGCGCTGCCATCGTCTTAACGATGAGGCTAGTTTTGCCTGCGCCAGGGGCAGCGATCACGTTTAGGGCGAGTATGCCAGCGGCGGTGAAGCGCGCGCGGTTGCGCTCAGCCGCCTGGTCGTTGCCGGCCAGCACGTTTTTGACGATTTTGACGTGTTGAACGCTCATGTTTCAATCTCGATGCTCTCAATTAAGAGTTCGGTGCCGTCGGCTGTTAGTTGACCGACAGCACCACAGTTGGGACAGTTAAAATCACCCACTTTTGGCGAGTATTCGCAGTCGCACGGCGCACAGTGGAAGCACATGAAGGTGCGGCGGACATTGATACGCGCACCCTCGGCCAGCGTTTCGGCGGTCAGTAGGTCGAAGCTAAACTGCAAGGCTTCGTCCACGATACCGGCGCGCTCGCCGGCTACGAGATTGATCGCAAGCACCCGTTGAGCACCGAGCTGTCGCGCCTGATCTTCAACCGAGTCCAATAGGTAGGAGGCAATCGATAGCTCGTGCATGACCTCACATGCTCCGCATCCGCAAATAGCGCCGGATGTCGGGAAGCCCCATAACAAATACCACGACCAGCGCACCACCAAGAAGGATAAACATCACTTTCATGCTCGTTGATCTCCTTTGTACATGAACTCGGTGTAATCAACGCCACCACGCTCGTCAAGGAGGTTCTCGACGAGCAACTCCACCAAGTCAACTGCTTGCTCCACTGCCAACTGAACGGAATCACTGAGACCCATCAGCCCTTCCTCCGGTCCGAGGGTCTCGGGTTCACAACCGACGATCACCAGATGTTGAGGGGTGGCCCCCAGTGATTTTGCGAGATTTAAGACTTTCACAGGATGCATGCCATGCGGCTCGATGGCCATCTCGTTTGGGGCGGGTGGGGTATTCAGATCGGGCTCGATAATATACAGCGTGCCGGGCTGACCACCGCGAGCCGTGGCGTCGACCATAATGGTAGCGTCGTAGCCGTCGAGCAGTGCATAGGCCAAGTCAAGACCCCGGATCCCATAGTCCACGACGCGTACCCCTTCGGGCATGCGGTGCCGGAGGAGTCGCTGCGCAACTTCGACGCCGAAGGCATCATCGCCCTGAAAAATGTTCCCAATGCCGGCAACAAGAATGCGCTGGGAGGTCATGTAATCCTCCGCTCATCTGATCCGAGCAGCTCGACCTCGTTCGGAGAAAAAAAGAAACGATGGCCGGGCTGCCGCTGCGCGCCGAAATCCTTGCCAGGATCCGCGTCGACGGTCACAGCGAGGTAAATGCGGTTTTCAAAGTCCTGCTCGATTGATTCGATCGTTGCAATGTGGCCGGCCAGCGCCAAATCGAAGATATCTCCTCCATGGCGCGGTCGGAGACGAACATGATCGCCCTGCCTCAGCACGGTCTCACCGACGCGGATCAACTCAAGGCGGGTGTTCTCAAGCCACGCGTCCCAGTCGTTCATTGACCCTCTCCCACCGGTCGCATACCGCGAATGGTGCCATGCAAACTCATGAGCTGCTCGCGGGCCAGCGCCTCCGTACGATTAAGGAGCACGCGGGCGCGCTCATCGACGGCACTCATCTCACGTTTCTCCTCCTCAGTCATTGTGAGGATACGCAGCGTGAGAATCTCATCGATCTCGGTGCCATCAAAGAGGTCGCCGGGACTCTCGGGCGCAATCTGGGGATAGTCGTATAGAATAATTGGCGAGGCAAGCAGCATGTCGGCTTGCCCAGGTTCACCGACCAAGACAGGCCAACTGCCCACATTCTGGCAGCTTGCAACCAGTTCCCTATAGGAAGCAGGTGGATCGAAGAGCGAGATAAATTCGCCGTCTCGCGTACCGAGAAGCGTGTGAGTCGAGATG
>JBBRHB010000633.1:0-3448 GCA_038223355.1 Chloroflexales bacterium | reverse complement strand
CTGCAACTGCCGGTTGAGCATGATTGGGCCGCATTTACGAAACGTGTGCCTCGCCGCGCGGCTGCGCTCCGTAAGCTCATGGACCGGGCTGCTCAAGGGCCGGTTGAACATGCAGCGGATGAGCAAGTCGGCGCGATGGGCATTCCACTTCAGATTTTGCGCGACCTCGCGGAGGAACAATTAATTGTCCTGGGGCAGCGGCCCTTAATGCGCAATCCGCTGGATGGAAGGGTGATCGAGCACGATACACCGCCGGAGCTGACGGCTTTGCAAGCGCAAGCTCTGGCACCGGTGATCGAGGCGCTCGACCGCGATACCCATACCGTCTTCTTGCTGCACGGCGTCACCGGCAGTGGCAAGACCGAACTCTATCTGCGGGCGCTGGCGCGTGCCTTGCGCCAGGGCAAACAAGCGGTCGTGTTGGTGCCGGAGATTGCGCTGACGGCCCAGCTCGTGCGGCGCTTCGCGGCGCGCTTTGGTGCGACGGTTACGGTGCTGCATAGTGAGTTGTCGTTAGGCGAGCGGTATGATACGTGGCGGCGGCTGCAACGTGGCGAGGCGCAGATTGTGGTCGGCTCGCGCTCGGCGATCTTCGCGCCATTACCCAGGCTGGGGCTGATTATTCTTGATGAAGAGCATGACTCATCCTATAAACACGAAGATGGAGTACGCTACCATGCGCGCGACGCTGCACTGCAATTGGGACAACAAACCGGCAGCCCTGTCATACTTGGCAGCGCCACGCCCGCAGTAGAAAGCTTTCATGCTGCCCAGCACGGTCACTATCAGCTGCTTAACCTGCCCGAGCGCGTGACTTTGCGGCCAGACGGTCGCCGTTCCCAGGTCGTCGCCCTGCCGCCGGTGACGCTGGTCGATATGCGGGTCGAACTCCATAACGGCAACTACTCGATCTTCAGCCGCGCTTTACAAACAGCCCTACACCAGACCCTTGAGCGCGAGGAGCAAGCCCTGCTGTTCCTCAACCGGCGGGGACTGGCCGCCTTTGTGTTGTGCCGGGACTGCGGCTACGTCGTCAAATGTGCGCACTGCTCCTCGCCGTTGGTCCTACATGCCACGCCAAATTATAAAGGCGCGCTGCCCACGGGCACGCTGCTGCGCTGTCATACCTGTGGCTATCGCGAACTGCCACCACAACAATGCCCTCAGTGCTGGAGCCATCGCATCCGCCATTTTGGTGCAGGCACGCAACGGGTCGTTGATGAGACGCAGGCCTTGTTACCTGCTGCCCGTATCATCCGCTGGGATCGCGATACGACGACGCGTAAGGGTGCCCACGAACAGCTCTTGCGCGCGGTGCAGCAGCATGAAGCGGACATTATCGTCGGCACCCAAATGATCGCGAAAGGGCTCGATTTGCCGTTGGTCACGCTGGTCGGGGTAGTCTCGGCGGATACAGGCTTAAACATGCCGGATTTCCGTGCTGGCGAGCGTGCCTTTCAGCTCCTGGCTCAGGTGGCAGGCCGTGCCGGACGGCGTGACCTCGGTGGTCAGGTTATCGTGCAATCGTATACGCCGGAACATTATGCTCTTCAGGCCGCCGCGACCCACGACTACCACACCTTCTTCCGAGAAGAGATTGCCTTTCGGGCTGCGGTTAACTACCCACCCTATGCCCGGCTGGCACGCTTAACCTATAGCAGCACCAGCCAGCGCAGTGCGGAAGGCGCGGCCTTGGCTCTCGCAACCGAGCTGGAACAGGTCATTGCTGAGCGATGCCTCCCCGCCTCGATCATAGGTCCTGCGCCAGCCTTTACCGAAAAGTTGCGGGACAGGTATCGCTGGCATTTGTTGATTTGTGCTGCGGATGTACACCCGATCCTGGATGGCCTGGGTCCCCTGCCCGGCTGGGTCATCGACGTTGATCCATACAGTTTGTTGTGAGCAGTTTGCGTTAAAGAGGCGGCTGTGGGCGGGTATAATAGAGTTATATACCGCAATCCATGCGGTGCTTGAAGCATGAGGCGAGGGCGTGGGCATACGGCATATTCTGAAAATCGATAATCCGGCTGAAAAAGAGATATTGAAAACGAAATCGGTCCGCGTCAAACAATTCGATCCCGGTTTACAGGTGCTTGTGCAGGATATGCTCGATACCATGCGTGAACAAGGCGGCGTTGGTCTCGCCGCCGTTCAAATTGGAGCGCTCAGGCGGGTGCTCGTGATCGAGACGCCGCCGCTCGAGCAAGAGCAGGAAGATGGCACGACGGTCGAGGTTGAGCCGTCAAAAGTCTATGTGATGGTTAATCCTGAGGTCACGGAGGCCGGTACCGAGCGCTTTGCTATGACCGAGGGCTGTTTGAGTTTGCCGGGCTGGTATGGGGATGTGCCGCGTCCCGATTGGGTCTCGATCAAATATCAAGATCAATGGGGCAAGCTCCATCGCATCAAACATGCCGATGCGCACGGCTATCTGGTCGGTCGGATTGTGCAGCACGAGATTGATCACCTGGAGGGCATTTTATTTACCGAACGGATTGAGGACTTAAGCACGCTCCAGGACCGCCGGGAAAAAGCCAAGCCGCGGCGTGTCGGGCTCTTACGCCGGCGCACCGCCGAAAGCTAAGGCGGTTCACAGCCGGCGCAACAGGAGCCGTACCAGAAGACTTGCTGCGACCATGACTGTGCCACCACCGACTACGGTAGGGAGGAGCAGCACGACGAGTTGCCGCCTCTCGTGAAGATGGCTCATGCGTAGTGGACCACGCAGTTTGAGAATGCGTTGGGCGCTCCAGAGCAACGCGCCAGCCAATAAGATCGTCACGACCACGATGACTGGGATCCAGCGTTGCTCGCTGAAACCAGCGCCGAGCAGCACCAGACCGAGGGCCGGTGCTGCCAGGTACCCAGGTAGGAATGCTTGACTCGCTTCGACTAAGCTGCGGAAGCGGTCACCACGATGGTCGTTACGCAGTTGAGCCAACTGCCTGCCGATCAACCACCAGCTCACGACTAATCCAAGGCCATGTGTTAGAGCAGCGATCACTGCGATCCCAACTGCACCACCCCAGCCGATCGGCCCACGTTCGCCCCGGCCCACAAATAGTGCGTTGGCCCGTAGCGCGATACCGAGCGAGATGAGGCCGAGGAGCGCACCCATCATTGCGACATGACCGGCAGCCTCTAACAGGTGGTTAGCAGGATGAACGTCAGTACCAGTCCAGCGCTCGGCCGGTGCACGGATGTAGCCGCGCTCGTTCGGCTCACTGGCAGGCTGCGCAGGCAATGGGACGGCTGGTCTCTCAATGACTGCTGGCTCAACTCCAACGGGCATCTCATTAACCCCGTATGTTTGGTTAAGCCAGATAAGCCCTTCTTGTGCCTGCTCGTTGTCAGGATTGATCCGTAGCAGCCGGTGCAGGTAGCGCTGTGCCTCTTCCGGCTCAACGGTGCCGCTGATCCATAGCAGGGCATCTTCATTCTTGGGATC
>JBBRHB010000632.1:0-3454 GCA_038223355.1 Chloroflexales bacterium | reverse complement strand
TACGAGCGACGGAACCAACCGCGTAGACCGCGTCGCGTCCGAGCCGTCCGCCCGAGGCCCCGCACACTTTATACATTAAGGGACAAGCTCCTAGCTTACTTGCATAAGAGCCTCCCCCTCGTCGTGTGCTACGCTGTGGCGGTTACCGAATCTGGGAGTCGCGTCCGCTGTCGTCCCGCAGCTTCGTCTCGGTCGTCGTAATGGTCTCGGTTCGGCCGGGAGCAACGACATCCTCGTCGCGCACAGATTTTTTGAAGTCGCGAATGCTACCACCGATGGCCCCACCCACGCCCCTCAAGCGGTTCGCGCCGAAGACCACGATCACGATCACCAGGATAATCAACAATTCAGGAATACCTAATCCGAACATACCGGACTCCTGTCACAAACAGGTATTAATTCAATACACTGCCGCCCAAATTATACCACGGCCCTTTTCGGCCTCATTCGGGTACAATAATCACCATGAGCCCTCCGCCCCCCGATCCATACGAATTGCTCCTGTGTCAGATCCCTGGTCTCCAACCAAGGCATCTTCTAGGCTTGCTTGAACAATGGGGCGATGCACGTGCGATCATCGGGGCTCCGGCGGCGATGCTGCGTGCCGCCGGCTTACCGCCGGCGGTTGTGGCACGCATCGTCGCCGGGCAACGGCAAGTCACACAAGTGGCGGCGGGGCTAAAAGGGCTGGCGCGTCTCGCCATTACCCCCATTCCGCTTGTGTCTTCCGCTTATCCGGAGCGTCTGCGTCAAAGCATTGAGCCGCCGTTGCTCGTCTATGTCCAGGGTGCCTGGCCTCCAGGTGAGCCGCTGGTTACGGTGACTGTCCATGGACCGCTGGCACCCGAACGAGAGCCAATCATACGGGAGTGGCTCGCCCGGCTGCCACAATTAGGGATCATGCTAGGAGTGGGAGAGCTCGCGCATGAGCTTGTGCCGCCTGTTGGGGCGCTGTTTGCCGTCTCTTATGGCTTGATGCTGGCGCGCAAACGCTTGCCTGCCCCACTGCACGAAGTCATTCGGTCCAATCAGGCGACGCTCATTTCAGCGGTCGCTATTAACGCCCCGCCCGATGAGCGGGGTGCTGTCATAGCCGAAACCATGTTGCTGACGTTGTCGGCTGGTCACCTTGCACTTGATACCATTGCTCCAACCGATGTATGTTTGCCATTGCGCTTCGTACTGGCCTTTAAAGATGCGCCGGTGGATCGACTAGCGGCACCGGGCAAGCGCCTACAGCCAAATGCTGCAGGTGCGCGAATCTTGGCACGCGCACTCGGTATCCGCGTGACGGCAACTGCGACGGTGCAACAACAACGGTTGCTCTAAGGCCTGTAGCCCGCTTGCGTTTGCAACCTCGGCTATAATAGCGGCTATGAATATCGGCGCGCATATCTCGGCGGCCGGTGGCTTGCACCAAGTTTTTACACGGAGCGAAGCTGTCGGAGCCAATGTCATCCAACTGTTCACCAAGAGCGAGCGCCAGTGGCGTGCGAAGCCGCTCACGGACGAAGTAGTCACCCTTTTTAAGGCGGAGGCTGCTCGCTCCAGCGCAAGAGCGCTACTCGTACATGATTCCTACTTGATCAACTTGGCAACGCCCAAAGATGATTTATGGACGACCTCCAAAGCAGCTTTTGCCGAAGAGCTTGAACGTTGCGCGGTACTCGATCTGCCATATCTCGTGACCCATCCGGGGGCACATACCGGCTCGGGAGTTGCTACCGGACTCGAACGCGAGGCGAAGGCACTGAACGAGTTATTTGCGGCCGGGACAGGTAGTCCCACGCAGGTGCTGCTTGAAACGACGGCGGGTCAGGGGACGTGTCTGGGTGGCAGCTTCGAGGAATTAGCGCGCTTGCTCGACTTGCTTGACTATCCCGAGCGGGTCGGCGTATGTGTCGATACGTGCCACTTGTTTGCCGCCGGCTATGACTTCCGCGATCCCAAGAGCTATGCTGCAACCTTTGACCGATTGGTTGCATTGCTCGGCCTTGAACGGATTCAGGCCTTTCACGTGAATGACAGTCAGGGTGTCTTAGGCAGTCATCTTGATCGCCATGCGGGGCTGGGTGAAGGACAACTCGGCCTAGAAGCATTTCGCCTGCTGGTCAACGACCCGCGCTTCGCGTCTTTGCCAATGGTTCTGGAAACCCCGAAAGGCCCTGACGGCGCTGAAGACCGGCGTAATCTGGCGCTGCTGCGTAGTTTGCGCAGCGGGCAAGCGCAAGGAGAGAGCAGTGAATAGTCGTCAAGTACGCTGGCTCGTGGCGATGCTGAGCGGTGGCGTGTTGGCTTGGTTCGCGGTGCGCCGCCGCCAGGAGTTGTTGAGCGCCTTGCCTGCTTCGGTTCAGGATTCGATTCAGGAACGGATCGTCTTGCCGTTTACCGCCTTTGGTGATGCACAAGCCAACGATTCGCTAGCGGAAACACTACCTGAGGGTATGACCCGCAAAGTAGGCCGCAATCGCCGCATCAGTGTACATGGGAAATTGTATGGCCCACTTGATGGCGAGTATATTGGGCAACAGGTTGACGTTGTCGAGACCGATGGATCAATTATCGTTTCGCTTGACGGAAAATCCATCGGTACATTTGCAGCCGAAGAATGATGCTGGAGAAGTGACCATCGCTATGGACGTTGGCTGCTGATATCCATGACCCACCAGCGTCGCCCATCTGACGAATGTCCCAGACCGAAGCCGTTCTCGGTATATTGGCAGTTAGTGATATTGAGGCGATGCGGCCCATCAGGTGGCTCGTCCATCCAGTTATTCACGACATCCTCTGGAGCGGTCCATACACCGATGCTCTCGCTGGCGGACGAACCATAGGGGTAGCCGACACGATCCAGGCGTTGGCGCAATGTTGCCCCATCTGTTCCAATATGATCGATCCGTTGATGCAAGGCGATGTCGTCGGCGTGACTTTGTGCAGCGCGGTCCAGCCGCACATCACGCCTGAAGGGGGCACAGCCTGCTTGCTGGTGTAAGGTATCAACCAGCGTGGCCATGCGACCGGTTAGAGCCTGATCGTCGTTTGGCGGCGAGCTTGGGCCGGCAGATGGCGTAGCGACGACGGTCGCCGGGGTTGGGCTGGTGGATGGCGAGATAGCGCTAGGAGTAGTGTCGACCGAGGTTGCTGCGGCTAATGGAGCGGGAGCCGGTAGTTGGCTAGCTGGTGGTAGTGGGGCGCTGCCCCAGCTTTCGCGGCCAAGTAGTCCCAGGAGTACGCGGTAAGGCTCGGGTAGTTCGGGATGCCACTCGAAACGCGCGCGCTCGAACCATTGGGTAAGAACCGTGTTGCCGGCTGCGTTGGTCTCCAGTCGTGGCTCGGTCAGCGGGTAGCCGAAGAGCGCCAGCGACTCCCGCTCGCTCACGCCCGGATCGCCTAGCTCAAGGCCATGGCTGCGGTAGTAGCTCAGAAACCCCTCACTCGACGCTTGATCACAAAC
>JBBRHB010000631.1:0-3456 GCA_038223355.1 Chloroflexales bacterium | reverse complement strand
GCGCGGCTGGCGTGATGGACACAAGCAAGACGCTGCTCATTCGCGACGCACGGGCTGACGAGTTCGATATGCTACGGGAGGTAACACTGGCCACGTATGGAGAATATGCCGACAAGATGCCAGCGCGACGGTGGCAAGAGTACCAGCAAGTCGTCCTCGCGGCGCTGGACAAAGCCGGGCCGGCCGAACGGATCGTCGCTGAGCAAGGTAGCAAGCTCGTCGGTAGTGTGCTCCTATTTCCACCGGCGGGCAATATTTACGGCAAGGCCACAGGCCCAATTGATTGGCCGGAAGTGCGTCTGCTGGCAGTTCTGCCGTCGGCGCGCGGGCAGGGCGTGGGGGCAGCGCTCATGGAGGAATGTGCACGGCGTGCACGGCGGATGGGGGCAACTTCGCTCGGTCTACACACTTCGGATGACATGGCGGTTGCAAAGCGCATGTATGAACGCATGGGATTTATCCGTGTTCCCGCATTGGATTTCCATCCAACAGGTGGTCAGCTCGTAATGGCCTACCGGCGGGAGCTTGGCAACCAGGCACCGTTCCTTAAGGATGAGCTGCACTGATGGTTGGACAGCGATGACAGCAGGAGGGCCCCCTACACCAGCCGGCCCGCTACCTTGCCACGCGGCACAACAAGCAAGACAAGCAGAAAACAGAGGGTGTTCACGGCGACGATAGACGCGCCCGAGGCCACGTTGAGATAATATGACAGGAAGATGCCGGCCACCGACGCCAGGGTCCCCTGGACAGCGCCCCATAACATTAACATCGGAAAACGGCGTACAACCAAGAAGCCAGTGGCAGCCGGGGTGACGAGGAGCGCGACGACCAGCACAATGCCCACCGTCTGGATTGCCACGACGACCGTCACGGCCAGCAGCGACAGTAGCAGATAATGCAAGAAGCCCGTTGGGAGCCCCTGAACTTCGGCGGCGGTGGGATCGAAGCTCATTAAGACCAGCTCTTTATACAGCAGCCCAATCACGCCGATTACCAGCAGGCCCATCACGCAAATCACCAACACATCGCGCTGCGTAATCGCCAGCACGTCGCCCAGCAGCAGACCGAACAGATCCTGGGTATATGACTTAACCCGGCTCAAGATCAAAATGCCGACAGCGAAGGTTCCGGCAAACAAGACGCCGATCGCAGTGTCGAGCGAGACTCGTGAACGGCGCGTTATATAGCCGATGCCTAAAGCAGTAGCAATGCCGAATAGGGCACCACCGATTGTGATATTGATGTGCAGGACAAAGGCGATCACCACCCCAGGAAACGAGGCATGCGCCAGCGCGTCACCGATGAACGAGAGATCTTGTATGACCACAAAGGCGCCGATTACTGCGCAGACAATGCTAATCAAGATGGCTGCTGCGAGCGCGTTGCGCATAAAGCTGAACTGTAGTGGCTCAACCAGACAGTTCCATACACCAGTACATTGGGTGTGCATCAGCCCTCCTGTAGGATAGCGACGGAGGTCCCGTCACGGAGCACGAGGGAGCTGCCAAACGTACGCGCTACCACATCGGTTGTCAGAACCTCGGTAGGAGGCCCGAAGGCAATTAGTTTGCGGTTGAGGCTCAGGAGCAGGTTAAAGTGATTGCCTAAATGCTGCAGGTGATGCGTCGTGACCAACAGGGTTCGTCCGGCCGCAGCTAAATCATGGAAAATCTCCAGGATTTGCTCCTGCGTAGGCACATCCACACCCGATACCGGCTCGTCCAGCAGCAACACGTCCGGCTGCTGTGCCAGAGCACGGGCTAGGAAGACGCGCTGTTGCTGGCCTCCGGATAACGCACTGATTGGGCGTCGCGCAACGTCAGCCATCCCTACCTGCTCCAAAGCAGCTAGCGCCAGCTCACGGTCAATAGGACCGGGCCGGCGTAGCCAGCCGATGCGGCCGACCCGGCCCATTAGCACCACGTCCATTACGGTTGCAGGAAAGCGCCAATTGACCGACGATACCTGTGGCACATAGGCGATCATATTGCTGCTGCGCCGCACCGGTTCATCGTTGAGCAGCACAGTGCCGTGGCTGCGCGGCACGAGACTCAGTATGGCCTTAAGGAGCGAGGTTTTGCCCGCGCCGTTGGGACCAATAATGCCGACGACCTGATGCGGTGGCACGGTAAAGCTGACATCATCAACAACCGTCGCTGCACCATAGCGCACCGTCAACTGGTCGACTTGTAATATCGCATGTCTATGGTTACTCATGGTGCTGGCTGACCTTTAAGTGCTGCGACAATCGTGCGCATATCATAGCGCATCATCTCGATATACGAGGGTGCAGCGCCTCCTTGGCTCAGCGTATCGGTATATAAGTTGGCGATCACATGCACGCCAGCATCCGCAGCCAACGCCTGGCTAACGCGCGGGCTGAACTGCGACTCAGAAAAGATGGCTTTGACGTTTTGCTGCTTGACCTTACGCACCAAGTCGGCGAGATCACCGGCAGCCAACTCGGCCTCGGGATTACCTAAGATGTTGCCAACGATGGTGAAGTTATAGTGCTGGGCAAAGTAGGGAAAGGCAGCATGGTTCGTCACCATTTTCCGTTCACTAGGCACAATCTGGTCGGCCATGGTTTGCAACTCGTGATCGAGTGCATTGAGCTGGGCGATATAGGCAGTTGCGTTGGCCCCATAGCTGGCTGCCCCAGCCGGATCAAGCTTACTTAAGCTGTCACGGATCACTTCGACATAATGGATCGCATGCTGAGGATTCATCCAAAAGTGGGGATTGCCCTGCTGGAAAGCTTGACCGCCGACGTCGATGGCTTGTAAAGCGCCTGACAACTCGACGCGTGGTGCCCGGCTACCGGCGCTAGTAAACAGTTTATCGAGCCAGTTCTCCAGACCGTGACCATTAAAGAAGACAACATCGGCCCGCGCAATCGTTTGGGCATCCTGTGGGGTAGGTTGGTAATCTTCGGGCCCGGCACCTAACGGAATCACGTTGGTGGCTTGGACACGGTCACGGCCGACATGGGTGATCAGATCGGTCAAAATACTCATGGTTGTGACCACATGTAGCCGGATGCCACCTTGAGGAACAGTAGTTGCCCCGCCCGGTGGCGTCGTAGCCGCACCGGTTCCACCACAAGCAACCAGTGATACTTCTAGCCATACGACCACGCATAGCTGCAAAATTCGTTCTAGCACCGTTTCGTCCTAAATGATATAATGTATCAACAAATCAATAGTACATGAATTCTGTATACTGTCAAGGATTACACAGACGCTGTATCAACAGGAGACATATAATGGGCTGGAGCGAGCAGGTGCTTACGGACCTATCGACCGAGGGACATCGCTTGACGGGGCCACGTCGTCAGATTTTGGATTATATTTTGCGCTATAGCGCGCCTTTTACGGCCGAGGAACTGCTGGCCGTGCTGCACGAGGCAGGGGTACAGGTAGGGCGGGCGACGGTGTATCGCACGCTCGAATT
>JBBRHB010000630.1:0-3468 GCA_038223355.1 Chloroflexales bacterium | reverse complement strand
CGTACCAGCAGTATACCGGCCTCACCGATCGGCAGGGGCGGGAGATTTACTTTCACGATATTCTGCGCGAAGGTCTCCAGCGGCGCTACCTTGTCGCCTGGTTCGATCATGGCTGGGTGTTACAAGAAATCGGCTATCCCCACGCGGGCTATCGTCATTTCAAAGACGCGCACTACATGGACGTCATCGGCAACCGGTGTGAACAGCCCGAGTTAGCTGCTTCCTTGGCCTAACAGGCTCCGATACGGTGCTGCTAGCGCTCCGCCCGACCCTTGGAGCACCGTCGACGAGCATGCTCCATCATCCGAGGCGTTGTCGGCACCACCATTGGAGTAGGGCTGCATTCGTCGCCTGACGTTG
The DNA here is from genome assembly GCA_038223355.1 of Chloroflexales bacterium. Lineage (GTDB taxonomy): Bacteria > Chloroflexota > Chloroflexia > Chloroflexales > Kallotenuaceae > JACDGP01. Next base: position 3,108 of record JBBRHB010000630.1, on the reverse strand, counting down.
GGTAGCACCCTCATACTGCGGGCATTGAAGACGATGTTTGCTGCTCCATCCGAACGCTAGCCACGTAAGACACACTCATATGACCGGGCCGCCTCGCGTACGATTTGATGAAGGTCGGCCTCCATCATATTCAGCACCAGCCCCGATGCTGCTCCTACCTCGGCCACGCCCACGAGCATGACGCTGCGGAGGAGCCCGGCCTGGTTCGTCTCGAGGTCTCGGAGGGCAGAGCAAAGGGAGCACCGAACCGTACCGAACTGTGTAGTGTTTCCATGACCCTCCCTTCGTCCATGCACTGGATATTCTTTTGCTACCAAACTTGTACCCGGAGTGTGTCCTTCGGCGCTGACTCACCTATGACGGCGTCCGTGGACACCGACTCGGTCGAAGTGGCCTCATCGATTGGTCCCTCTGCCTCAATCGCGACCGGTTCTCGGAGCAGGGGCGTCGGCTCTGCCCTGCCCTTTGGCGGTACGAGCGGCGTTGCGAGATCCACCGCGCGCTTTGCTCGTTTGTGATCGGTGCTCGTCCTCGGGAGATGTTCTAGTTCATCAAACAGCGGAGATGAGTCGAGACGTCGGGCAATCACAATGCCTTTGCGCTTGCCCATCGGCGCGTAGACCACGACGGCGTCCTCCGGGAGGCGCTTCTGAGCTTCGGCTGGTGAGAGGGCCGGCACTTCCTGGCGCTGATGACTGATCGTCGTCTGCTGGCCCGTGCGACTGGCCTGCCCCAGCATGTGGCTGCGGCCCGTACTTTCGTGCCGGATAAAGTCCAACTTGGTGCCCAGCATGTCACTGATGTGCCGCGCCATTTTGAGATCGTTGCTCGCAAAATACAGGTGGTAGTGACAGTTGCCCATGATCGTCTCGGCGGTCTCTGGCCCGTAGATGTCGCGGAGCTGGGAGAGTTGCTGTAGGTAGATGATCAGCATAATGCCCGCGCTGCGCACCGTGGCCAGCAGGGTATCGAGGCCGGGGATCGCAAACGCGGCGAGTTCGTCAATCAGAAACAACGCTGGGGTAGCCGTCCGGTTATGCTGCGCCTGGCGCATGCGTCCTCGGATGAGACCGGCGACAGCAGCGGCCACCAGGGGGCGGGCGGTGCTGGCCTGTTCGAGCGGATAGGTGATGTAGATGGTCGAAGCGGCCTCAACCCAGGCTGGCGATACATCCCGTTGCGTAAAGGTGGCGATGTGCGGGGCGAAGGTCGCAAACTTGGCCGTCAAGGTGCCCCAGGCGGAGGTGGCAAACTTGTTCTCCAGTGCCCGGGCGGGTGGTAGGGAATCGAGGAACTGGCGCACCTCCTTGGGCGCAAAGATGGCCGCTTCGGTCATGGCATCGGGTAGCGCCAGCTGTGCCCAGCGCGCCAGGATCTGGAGCCCGTTTCTGCCGGTCGCCTGGCCTGCTGCCATCGCTGCGAAGAAGAGCGGGAGCGTCTTTTTGGCCCAGATCGGATCGCGGTCGCGCCACGTTTCTAGGAGAATCTCGTGCAGCGCCTGCACGTCAAGCGGATCGCTCGGGTCGAAGTAGTCGAGTAGGTCGAGGGCGTCGTGGGGCAGGTTATAGCACGGCCCCAGCCCCTGGAGCATGCGGCGATGGGTCGCCGTGCGACGGTAGATTTCGCCTTTGGGGTCGACGATCACGGCCGGTCCGTGCCAGGTGAGCATGAGGTCGGTCAGGTGCAGACCCTTGCCGGCTCCGGTCGGTGCTACACAGAGCGCATGGCCACGACTGGTGCCGTGGGCAATCCCGATGATCCGTTCGCGTTTGCCGTGGCCCACTTTGGCGAGCGGCACACCGGATTCACCTGGCTTGAGAAACAGGGCTGGGGGCAAGGCCCAGGGCGGCAGACGGCCTTGCTGCCGGGCGAAGCGCTCGGCCTCCGCGCGGTGGGTCCGCTGCGTCGCACCGCCTCCCGCAAGGGCCAGGTAGAGGGCGAGGCCACCCATGGCCGCCGGGAGCAGCCAGACCAGCTGGGTCGGCGCGCGGGGCACCTCCAGGGAGCCGATGGACACCGTGTCCGGTTGTTGGTCGATATGCCAGATCGGAAACAAGAAGCTGTAGCTCAGGGATTGCGTTGCCCGTGCTTTGGCCGATGGAATGCGCCGGGCAAACCAGACGAAGTTCAGCAGGGCCGGGAGCAACCAGAGCAGTGCGATCGTGGCCAGCACCCACAGCGGGAAGCGGGATGGGCGCGGATAGAACTCGCGGATAAACTGTCGAAACTCGCGTGTGCGGGGCGCGCTGGTGGACTGTGGCATAGCATCCCCTATCGGTCGAGGCCGCGCTCCTGCTCGGCGGCGCGGTGGGGTTGCTGCTCAATGCCGGGCTGACGGTCGGCATGGTCGGTCACGTCACGCCCGACCATGCGCTCGCGCTGGTCGTTGCGTGCCCGCTCGACGCTGCGCTCCCGCTCACCGAGCTGGTCATACATCGTGCGGAGTTCAGCCTTCTTAAACTGCTTCTCCCGGAACCCAATTCCGTGGCAGTGCGGATGGTCGGTATTGTGGTGCTCGATCAGGTAGTAGTGATCATAGTGGCCGTCCAGCGTGGCGCGGTAGTCGTCAACGCCCAACGCGGCTTGCTTGGTCGACAGGACAAAGATGTACGCCTGGCGGCTTTCGACGGCATGCTCGCGCAATTCGTGCCGTACGTCCTCCAGCCTGAGTCCGATGCGTCCGTCGCTGGTAGCCCAGGTACGGCCGGCGGCCTCCAGGTCGGAGCCGGCGCGGTAGGTGTAATACTTGGCGGCTTGACGGACCGCACCCGTGGTGCTCTTGGCCGTGAGGGGCTCGTGGCGGCTAAAGGCCATCACGTCTCCGGCTCCAGATCGCCGCCCGCCGCTGCGAGCTCGTCCAGTGTTTGGCTGATCTTCGCGCGGGAAAAGGTGCGGTAGGCATCGTCGCGAATCTGCTGCTTGACCAGATCGTACTTCTGAGGGCCACTGCGGCGCTCGGCCTGTTCGTACAAGTGGTACACGGCGGCACCGGCCAGCCGCTGGGCTACGCCCGTCTCGATGATGTCGTACACCAACAACCGGACGATCCGCTCTATCCCGACCGCAAATTCGCGCCGGACAGTGCTCGTAATAATGGGGCCGAGTACT
>JBBRHB010000629.1:0-3469 GCA_038223355.1 Chloroflexales bacterium | reverse complement strand
AGATCGCATAATGGAGCTTGCCTTTGAACGCTGCCAGTTCAAGCACAGCGCCGATATAAGCGCCTCTCGCTTCATCCTTACTTTCGATCCATTTGACGTTGCCCTTGCCAGACATCTGCTCAATATTTGCCAGCGCTTCGAGCAGTTCATCACGTTCGGTTCCAGTGATGACCACTGATACTAAAAATAGATCGCCCTGAGTATCCTGGCCGCTTTCGTCAACGTAGCAGTAGAGTTTCTGCATCGTTCCTCCGGGGACAATTATGCAGGCTGATCACCGCAGGTGAAAACAGGACAGTTCAGAGGCGTTCCATCGAGTGCTTTTCATTCCTTCCTCGATTTAACCTACCCTTCTTTGAGACAGCGCTAAACGTCCCAAATCCGCTACTCTGCGAGTCCCAACGCTGTATCACGAAACGATAGGCTGCTGCCGTTCCTCGTCGATCATGATCTGTCGGCAGCGCAGACCTCGGCAACTGTCCCGCATCGAGCGGGACAGTGCGCACAACGTACCGTTGCCGAGGTAGCCAGCTAAAGGATACTGCTGGCGAAAGGCAGGCAGGGTGGGAAAGGGTGACAAGAGCAGCAAGACGTGAACAATCCAGGGAACAGTAGGCCGTAGTTCTGAAGGAGAAGCCATGTCACTAGCCTATACTTCAACGCAGGTCGTGCCAGAGGAAACGATGCGAGTTGCCAAGGCAGCCTTGGGGGAGGGCAACTTGGCAATGCAGCTGCGAGACAAATTGTGGTGTGTGTATGATGACCAAGATTTCGCGGACTTGTATCCGGATCGAGGGCAACCAGGGCTGTGTGCTTGGCGCTTAGCCTTAGTGACCATCTTGCAGTTTGCGGAGGGGTTATCGGACCGGCAGGCGGCAGAAGCGGTACGCGACCGAGTGAGCTGGAAGTATGCCTTAGGCTTAGAACTGACCGACGACGGGTTCGACGCGAGTGTGTTGAGCGAGTTTCGGGGACGGCTGCTGGCGGAAGAGGCCGAATATCGGTTATTGAATCAGTTGCTGCGCTTGTTGGAGGCCCACCATCTGCTCAAAGCCGGCGGGCGTATGCGGACTGACTCGACACACATTCTGGCGGCGGTACGGACCCTCAATCGGCTGACATGTGTCGGTGAGACGCTGCGCCATGCCCTGAATGAGATTGCTCAAGTGGCACCCCGGTGGTTGCAAAGCCAGGTGACGGGGGATTGGTATGAGCGCTACGGGCGGCGCTTTGAAGACTATCGCTTGCCCAAAACCGAGAAAGAACGGTGGGCCTTGGCCGCGACCATCGGTCAGGATGGGCTGAGGTTACTGAACGCCTTGGAAACGGTACAGGCACCACCGATTGTCCAAGATTTAGCGGCGGTGACCACGCTGCGGCAGGTATGGCAACAGCATTACCTCACCGACGGTACTGGTCAGGTACAGTGGTGTGCTGCCGCCGACTTGCCGGCCAATGCCACACTTATCGTGTCGCCGTATGATATAGAAGCCCGGCACAGTACTAAACGCCAAACCGACTGGACGGGCTACAAGGTGCATGTTACGGAAACCTGCGATGAGCAGGGTCCGCACCTGATTACCCATGTCGAGACGACGCCTGCGACGACCTCCGACGAACAAATGATTGGGCCGATTCATGCTGCTTTGGCGCATCGGGGTTTACTACCCCGCGAACATCTGGTGGATGCTGGCTACGTTGACTCGGCCCGCTTGGTCGACAGTCAACGCGAGTATGGCATCTCGCTGCTCGGCCCCACCCCAGCCGACACTAGTTGGCAGGCCCGTGCTGGGCAGGGCTTCGACATCGCTCATTTCGTGGTCGATTGGCAAGCCAAAACGGTTACCTGTCCGGCAGGCCACACCACCTCTAACTGGCAAACCCCTCATCTCCACCACGGCGTGCCAGAAATCCATGTGGACTTTGACCTGGCGACTTGTCGGGCCTGCCCCTGCCGTCCCCAGTGTTCTCACTCAAAATCGGCTGGCCGCAGTATCACCCTCCGTCCCGAAGCCCAATTTATCGCGCTCCAAGCGGCTCGCCAGCGCCAAACCACTGCTGACTTTAAACAACAGTACGCCGCTCGGTCGGGCATCGAAGGCACTCTCTCCCAAGGCATTCGTCTCACTGATTTGCGCCAAACTCGCTATCTTGGCCTCGCCAAAACCCGTCTCCAGCACATTCTCATTGCCGTCGCTCTTAATCTTATCCGCGTCATCGCTTGGCTGGCTGACCTTCCCTTGGCTCAAACTCGCCTCTCCCCTTTCGCCGCACTTGCTTCACTTAACAACGGTGCCCCTTGATTTTGAGCCTGCCACCTTTCGCCAGCAGTATCCTTTAGCTTGCTACCCCTACCCGCCCTGGCTCACCAACGCCCGGTTGACACCTTGTTGTGGGCGGGTAGGGGTCAGCGACGTGGCCCAGCCACGTCGTCTGGTCGCCTCGAGGGCGACCAGGAATGCGCTGTCAGCGCAATAAGGTTGGAAGAACCAGACTACCCATTCTGCGTCCATTCTCGCCCCAATCTAATCAAATGATAAAAACTTAAAATTGCTGGTGTGAAAAACTATAGTAGAAGAACCTTGGGACTGTCCAGAATCCGTCATTGACTTATGCAACTAATCGTAGTTGCAACTGTTGGAGTTTCATTACCCGAACATGCTGAGAAAATTATCGGTGGCCTGGTCTAGCTCGTCAGCGTTGTCGTAGCTCTCGAACGGTGTGTCATCAAGTGACGCTCGAGGCGTTGGCCGCTTGGCTCGTCGTGGTACTCCCGACATCAACGCGACCGATGTCTGCTCGGCAACCAGCGCTGGCGTCACCACCGGCGACAAGCCACCAATCCCCAGCGCATGGGCTACCGCCCCACGGATGAACTGGCTAGCACGCCGCCGATTGAGCATGGGCTCCAATGCCTCCCAGATGGCTGCGTCCACCGGATCGTCGATGTTCAGCACAAACGGGATACGCCGTGTTCTAGCCATGGGCCTTTTCCTTTGCCTTCTCACGCTGCTCCAAGAATAGAAACGCCCCATCAGCGTTGGCACGCCGCGGATTGATCGCCACCCGCCAGCCTTCATCCCGCAGGGTGTCAGGCAAAAATTTGTATACGCCCTCTGCACCACCCCCACTGAGAATGATCGCGCCAGGAGTACGGCTGCCCTTGCTGGAATGATAGAAGGCCATTACATCATCAAGCAGGTTCGCGTAGGCTTCGTCACGCTGCTCGACGAAGCTCCGACACTTGTTACCAATATCAATGCAGCCCGCTTCCAGAGCGCTATCCACTGCCCACAGGTCACCCTCATAGCGATACTGCTGGCGCAAGTGCTGATAGACCTCACCTGCTACCTGGCGCACCCCATGTTTGGCACTCCGTGCCGAGCCAGTGACATAGTTGCCTTTGTTCCAGATCGTGAGGTCTGTCGTATAGAAGCCGATATCAAGAATCGCCACTTCCCGACCAGCT
>JBBRHB010000628.1:0-3487 GCA_038223355.1 Chloroflexales bacterium | reverse complement strand
GGCGTGCAACGTTGTCGAGCTACCGAGTTGCGTCGGTCCATCGCTGCTGGCCTGAAGACTGTTCAGGGGGTCATCCACGATCAATACCCGGTTATTGCCGGCATCCGACACATACAACGCACCACCACTGTCGAGGGCAATACCCTGAGCAGTACATATGGCCGTCGCACTTACCCCTTGGGCATTGGAGGTGAAATTAGGTTGTCCATAGACCTGGGTTGCCATCGTCGAGGTGGTCGGGTAGAACATGATCCGGTTGTTGAATGAGTCTGCCACAAACAAGCCGCGTTGGTCTGTCGCCATGGCGGTTGGACCGTACAGGCCGGTCGCACCAACGGCCACTATCTTGGACGTAAAATCAGGCTGCCCATACACACGCGACGCCGTGGTACTAGCCGTTGGGTAGAAGAGGACGCGGTTGTTGTGGTTGTCCGAGACATAGAGTCCACTCGTATCGATCACGAGGCCGCTAGGTCGATCAAGGGCCGTCGCACTGAGGCCGGCACTATTCGAGGTAAAGTCAGCCTGCCCATACACGCGTGTCGCCGTGGTGCTTGTCCCCGGGTAGAACAAAACGCGGTTATTCGTCCCATCGGCCACGTACACGCCACCCGCATCAACGGCCACGCCAAGTGGGCGATTGAGACCATTCGCACTCGTGCTGGCCGCTTGAGAAACGAAATCAGGCTGCCCATAGACGCGGGTCGCCGTCGTAGACGTGCTGGGGAAGAACAGCACGCGACTGTTCCCGATATCGGTGACATACAGTCCGGTGACATCGACTGCCACTCCGACCGGCCCTCCAAACGAGGTCGCACTCGGCGTGTTGAAAGCGTTCGAGGTGAAATTGGGCTGCCCATACACGCGCGTTGCGGTGGTGCTGCCCGTTGGGTAGAAGAGGACACGACCATTTTGACCATCTGCGACGTATAGGCCAGTCGCATCCACGGCGATACCAAAAGGCAGAGAGAGCGTTGTCGCACTCGTGCCACTGGTATTGGAGGTGAAGTTGGTTTGCCCGTAGGCAACGGTCGCGACTGAACCGGTGGTTAGGGCCAAGGTGGGCTGGGTGGTGCCGAGGACGAATAGGGCAGCCAACACCAACGACAGCAAGATGAAGGAGCGCCAATGGCGGAAGGCGCCAAAGGACGAGTGCAAAGGACGAGTGCGACGCGTGGGCATACATACTCCTCTAGGGTGGGCTTGGCTGTGTCGGAGCACCAGATGTGCACCAAAAAAGCGTAAAACAAGGGGAATTGCCGTGGGACAGGTGCCGGAGTCTACTTTAACATGAGGGTCGGTAAAATCGTGGCGCTAATGAACTAGGTGTGGATAGTACTGTAGTTGTTGTCCAGGGCGGACCAATGTTCTAGCAGCAGTTAGGCTTTTCTTCGGGTAACACAAACGGGTGGAGCGCATGCTCCACCCGTTCTGCCACTTGATTTTTCTGAGCGTGTATTAGCGCTTGGTGAACTGCTTGGCCTTACGAGCACCGCGCAGACCAACCTTTTTACGCTCGGTCATACGGGGGTCGCGAGTCAAGAAGCCGGCCCGGCGCAAGATTGGGCGCAACGTCTCGTCGGCGTCAACCAGCGCGCGGGCTATGCCGTGGCGGACTGCCTGTGCCTGGCCGCTTTCGCCGCCGCCCCGCACCTTGATTAAGATGTTCCAGGAGTCGGTAGCACCGGTTGCTTCGAGCGGGCTGGCGATGATCGCGTGGAGAATGCCACGGGCGCCAAAGAACTCGTGGGGCGTGCGACCGTTGACGATCATCTCGCCGTTGCCGGGAAACAGGCGCACACGGGCCACCGCGGTTTTACGACGACCGGTCCCCTGATAGTAGCGTTTTTCTTCTGCCATCGACATATCCTCCGTTACTTGCTTAGCGCATACTGCGCCGGCAGTTGCGCGGTATGCGGATGCCGGCTGCCGCTGTAGATATGCAGCTTCCGCAGCAAGCGACGGCCCAGACGGCTCTTGGGCAACATGCCCTTGACCGCAGCTTTGATAATCCGATCCGGATGCTTCTGCATCATCACTTTGTAGGTGGTTTCGCGCAGACCACCCGGGTAGCCGGTATAGCGGTAATACAGTTTTTGGTCGGCTTTGCGGCCGGTCACAACAATTTTTTCCGCGTTCAACACGATCACAAAATCGCCACCATCCATATGGGGCGCGTAGGTCGGCTTGTTCTTGCCGCGTAGCAGCAGCGCGATCTGGCTTGCGGCACGGCCAAGCACCTCGCCTGACACATCGACCACGACCCAACCACGCTGTAATTCGGACGCTTTTGGTGTCCAGGAATGAAATGTTCTTGCATCAATCGTCATTATTGCCTCGCATGCTCATAGCTGTTAGCCCCAGGGTCCGGCTCGTTGCTTGAGCTGTTTTGAAATTTCTACGGTCTATAGTGTGTATCAGCCGCACCGTACTGCACGGCCATGAGACTTAATCCATGCGCCGGAGCCATACTGTGTACGCGCGAACGATCGGCCTGCGCCAAGAGCGCCTGAACGTCGCGCGCCGCCAGCTTGCCACGGCCAACATCGACGAGTGTGGCGGTAATGGTGCGAACCATATGCCGCAAAAAACCATTCGCCGCCAGATCAATCACGATCAGCGCATACCCGTCGCGCTCCTGCCTTAGGCAGTGCCCCCACAAGCAGTTACGCACCGTCGAGCCATGATCAACAACACCAAAGCTACCAAAATCATGTTCGCCCACTAAATAGTGAGCCGCTGTACGCATAGCCCCCAGATCCAAGGGAGGCCATACGTGCCACCAACGGTGGCGCTGGAGCGCCGCCGGGGCTACCTGGTTCAGGATCGTGTAGCGATACCGCCGCTCTACGGCACTGCGGCGCGCATGAAACTCGGCGCTGACCTCCCAGATCGCCCGCACCACAATATCGGGCGGTAGCAGCGCGTTCAAGGCTTTTTGAAGCGTTACCAAACTATGGGTTGTTATGGTGCGTACATTGGCGACTTGGCCCTGTGCATGCACACCGGCGTCGGTACGTCCGGCGAAGGTCCAGCGGCGCTCTTCGCCGGTCAGGCGCTGCCACGCACGTTCCGCTTCACCCTGCACAGTGCGACCCTGAGCTTGATACTGCGACCCCACGAAGTGGGTACCATCGTATTCGAGTTGGATCGCAATATTGCGCATAGGCTGGCGCCGTTATACGAGCTCCAAGACCACCATTTCGGCAGCATCACCCTTGCGGGGGCCGATCTTGGTCAGGCGCACATAGCCACCGGGGCGCTCCGCGTAATCGGGAGCAACTTCCAACAAGCGATGCGCAGCTTCCTTACGACCGCCGAGATACATCAATGCCCGGCGAAAGACTTCAGCGCGCTCGTGGCGAAACTGAGCTTTGTCCACATCGCCCGCCGCATCGATTTGCGCCTGGGTTGGGACCTTGCGGGCCATCGTGATCAGTTTCTCGACTTCGGGCCGTACAGCCTGGGCCTTGGCCTGAGTCGTCGT
>JBBRHB010000627.1:0-3493 GCA_038223355.1 Chloroflexales bacterium | reverse complement strand
GGTGTTGATGCACGCAAGCTAGCACTCCACACACTGCGGGGTGCTCTGGCGATTGTGCCCCAGGAATCCCTGTTGTTCTCTATGTCGCTGCGCGACAACATTACGCTGGGGCTATCTGGAGTACCCGACGCGCTGGTCGAGCAGGCCATTGATGCGGCGCGGTTGAGCAACGACCTGCCACAATTACCCCATGGCTTGGCGACGCATGTTGGCGAGCGGGGGGCGACGTTGTCCGGTGGGCAAAAACAGCGCACTGCCATCGCGCGGGCGCTCGTGCGTGATCCCCGCATTTTGTTGTTGGATGACGCACTGGCCAGCGTCGATGCGTTAACGGCTTCGCAAATCATTGCCGGACTGGCGGCATCGCGGGCCGGTGCGGGGCGGCGGACCACGTTTATCGTCAGCCAGCATCTCCTGGCCGTTCGCCACGCCGACACGATTCTGGTCCTGGACAGCGGTACGATTATCGAGCAGGGCACGCACGACGAACTACTGGCTTGCGGTGGGCGTTATGCTGAGCTCTACGAGCAGGGACAGCGACGCGCGGCGGATGAGATCGACGAGCGCGCGCTGGATGGCACGGGCAATACGGAGGTGCCATGGCTAACAACCCCGCAGTAAAGGAGGCTGCTCCCCATAAGGGTCGCACACAGGACGCGGCGCTTGGCTGGCTGATTGCCCAGACAATCGCGCCCTACTGGCGACCACTGCTCGTTGCCCTGGTGCTGCTGGTTGCAACGGCGATACTGGCCGTCGTTCCCCCATATCTACTACAGCAGGCAATCGACGGCCCATTGGCACAGCACAACCCACGGGGACTTGGGGCAATTGCCGCCTGGTATGCCGCCAGCGTGGTTGCTACGGCCGTGCTGCAGTTCGCACAGATCTACTTCTTGCAATTCAGCGGCCAGCGTGCGCTCGCGGACTTACGCCACCGACTCTTCGCGCAACTACTGCGACAAAGTATGGATTTCTTTGCCGAGTATAGCGTTGGCGAACTCGTCCAGCGCTTGACCGGCGATGTCGACGCCCTTAGTACGCTGCTCTCCTCTAGCGTAGTCACGATCCTGACCGATGGCGTCACATTGATCAGCGTCGTCATTGTGATGTTTGTTGTTAACTGGAAATTAGCACTGCTGGCACTGGCGGTGCTGCCGCTCTTGGTCATCGTCACGCGCTTCTTCCGTCGGCGTATTCGCCGCTCCTCTGATGGTGAGCGGACGATGGCCTCGCGGGTTAGTGCGTTTCTGAACGAGCAACTCAACGGCATGCTGCTGATTCAACTCTACCGGCGCGAGGCTACCAGTACCAAGGAGTACGAGGGCTATAATGGCGACTATCGCGCCGCTTTGATCCGGTTGCGTAAAGAAAGCGCCACCTTCTTATCGGTGCTTGAGCTTATTACGGCGTTTGCACTGGCGACGTTACTATACTGGGGCGGGCGTGGTGTCCTAGCAGGCTGGGCCACGCTGGGCATGCTGGTGGCGTTTGTGCAATATAGTGATCGCGCCTTCCAGCCAGTCTTGCGTTTGTCGGAGCAGTACAACAACGTGCAGATCGCGTTGGCTTCGGCGGAGCGTGTGGCGCACATGTTAGAGGCTGAGCCATCAGTGCACGAAGCGGCAACGCCCGTACCCCTGCCGGAGGTGCATGGTGCAATCACTTTTCGTGATGTTGAGTTCGCGTATGTGCCCGACGAGCCGGTGCTGCGTGGCATCTCGCTTAATATCCGGGCCGGCGAAAGCGTCGCCGTCGTCGGCCCGACCGGAGCGGGCAAAAGCTCCCTCGCCGGCCTGCTAGCACGCTTCTATGATCCTCACGGCGGCGCGATCCTGATAGACGGGCAGAATATTCGCGACCTGAGTCTCGACGACTTGCGCCGGGCAGTCGCCGTGGTACCGCAAGACCCCATCTGCATCGCCGGGACGATCGCCAGTAACATTCGCCTGTACGACAGTTCGATCGACGATGAGGCCGTGCGTGAGGCAGCCACCCTGGCCAATGCTGCCCCTTTCATCGATCAGTTGCCCGACGGCTACCAAACCGAGGTACGACCGGGTGGCACAAATCTCTCGGTCGGCCAGCGCCAGTTGCTCGCGTTAGCGCGCGCTATTGCCCTGAGTCCCACCGGCGTGCTGGTACTTGATGAGGCGACATCAAGCATCGACACCGCCAGTGAGGCGCTGATTCAGACGGCCTTAGAGCGCATCTTACGGACCCGCACAAGCATCGTGATTGCCCATCGCCTAACGACAATCCGTAATGCTGACCGCATCATCGTTATGGAGCGCGGCCAGATCGTGGAAGACGGCTCCCATCGTGAGCTATTACGGCTCGGTGGACGCTATGCGCGGCTGTACCAGCATCAGGCACATACACCCGCCTAAGCGATTACCGCGCTTGGAGTGCCAGGAACTCTTGCAGCAGGGCAGGGACCGGCTCGGCGTACTCCGCTTGGAGAGCAGGCGTCAACGTTGATACAATGTGATGCCAGGAGAGCGCGGAGCAAATAGTTGATAATTGGCGGGCCAGCTTGTAAGCAACTTGCAGTTCGCTACGACTAGCAAAGCGCGTCCATGGCTCCAGGTAGGCGTCAAGGACTCGCGCAGGCTCGACCCCCTCATCCAGCCCCAAGCTCATTTCCATGCTGACGAACACGGTGCGCAACGAAAAGAAGGGATGCGCCACACTGCTATCGCCCCAGTCGAAGAAACGGACATGACCATCCTGCATAAAGATATACCCGTCGTGTAAATCACCATGGTGGAGCGAATCAGCCACGGGATAACCGGCCAATTGCTCGCATAGCTCTGCCACGTCGGTGGTGAGATCGCGAAGCTGTTGATACTCCACAGCGGTAAGGCCACCTGGCTGACCGAGATGCAGTGCGTCTGTATGGGCTAAAAGCTGCTCGTACTTCGCCGGTAGTACCTGCAGACGGCGATCGGGTGTCCCTAGTGCTAGCAGTTCCGGAAGACGGGTGGCAAGCTCGATCTGCATCTCGGCGTAGTGTGGTAGGAGTTGCTCCCAGTGCTGAAGATTATGATCGGCCCGGATGATCTCGCGCAGCCGAACACCGCCATCAGCCAGCAGTAGCCACCGGCGCTCAACGTCAGCCGCCAGGAGCGGCACCGTGTAATGGGCGTGCCAGCGCGCTAATGCAGCGGTCAGCGCTACTTCGTGTGCGAGAATTGGGGCTGTCGCTTTGAAGTAAACCGCGCCCACAACTGTCGGTACGCGCAGCACGGTCGCCCAGGGGCGTATATGCGGCTGCTCTAGCGGCCCGCTAACACTCAGCTCATGACGCTCCAGCTCGCTATGGATCCATGCGCTCGCGTGTGCTAGCCACTCAGGCTGTGTCCAAAGGAGCTCCTGATCCGACATCGTCCTCGCCTCCTCTCCGCTGCCAATCACACACTCTATCATACCAAGAGTTGCTTGTACCCTCGAAACGCGATCACTGCCCTACCTGCTAGCCGGTGATGCGCTTTCG
>JBBRHB010000626.1:0-3504 GCA_038223355.1 Chloroflexales bacterium | reverse complement strand
ATCAATCGGCTTCCACAGTCCGATGTTCAATCAAGTGCCGAACTTTTGGTATGGCGACGCCCAAGCAGGTCAGCGCTATCCTAACCGAGGATTGGTGACCGAGCGCGGGTTGAAACATGTGATTGCCTGTGTTGAAGCAATGAAGCAGGTTCTGGGAGATGAGATTGGGCTCGCCTTGGACTGTGGTCCGGGCTGGATGGTTCCCGATGCGATCAAGCTGGCGAAAGCGCTCGAGCCGCTAAACCTGATGTGGCTGGAAGATCTGATTACTGGTGATTATACGCCTTACGTCCTGGCCGATCTCTACCGCGAAGTTACACAGAGTACATCGACGCCAATCCACACGGGGGAGCAGATTTACCTCCGGCAGAACTTTAAAGAGCTGATCGAGCGTAAAGCTGTGAATATCGTCGGTCCGGACCCGTGCGACGTTGGTGGTATCGCCGAGCTCAAATGGGTCGCCGAATATGCTGACCTCCATGGTATCTTGATGGCGCCCCATGGCACGGGCAACGGCCTGATCGGATTGGCCGCCCTCGTACAGGTTGCCGCGACGCTGCCGCAGAACTATATCGCCTTCGAGTATCCGATCGGGAACACTGATTGGTGGTACGAGATTGTCGAAGGGTTGCCGAATCCAATCGTCAAGGATGGCTTCATTGAGGTCTGGGACAAACCTGGGATGGGGGTAGAACTCAACACCCAAGCAGCCAAACAGTACTTGCCGGAAGGCGATGGTGATTTCTTCGACTGACACCGGGCGCATTGGCCGCCGACGAGCTTGAAGTCACAATATACTGGTAGCCAATTTACCTTCTTTCCGGATCCCGACGGCTTGCCGCTTGAACTGTACGAAGCCGACAGCGGTCGCTAAAGCTTACCTGTCGGCTTCCCGCGGCCTGGGCTGCCGGGTTAGCGATCGTATGGTCCGCTTTTGCGCCGAGTCCTCGATGAGGGTGGCAAGGCGCTTGAGCTTGGTTTCTTCTTTCTTCGCACTAATCACCCACCAAATGGCAGTCCGACGATACCATGCAGGTTGCGTTTCAAAGAAGTCCCAAGCTGCTTTGTTCGCCCGAAATCGCTGTTCATATACCTCAATCAGATCGGCGTTTGTTTGCTCATAGGCATAGATAGAGGACTTCGCTGCCGTCCGCTCGGCAAAGGCTGCGAGACCAGCAGGCTGCATCTGTCCTACGCGCGTAAGCTCTTCGATACGTTGGATATTGACAGTACTCCACGTGCTTCGCCGTTTCCGTGGGGTAAAGCGAATCACATAGCTCACGTCATCAATGCTTTTCCGCACGCCATCAATCCAGCCAAAGCAGAGCGCTTCGTCCACCGCTTCCGGCCAGGTGATACTAGCCTTGCCTGAGCCTTTTTTATAAAATCCAACCCACAATTCCTGGTTGATATGATGGTGCTCCGCAAGCCATGTGCGGAAGTCAGTGGGCGTCGCGAAGAATGTAGGTCGGTCCGGGCCTTGGATCTTATCAGTCACAATTAACTCTCCGCCTCGTTTCTCCCTTTGCGTAGGAGTGACCGACCCGCGTGGCGAGGTCCAGGGCTAGCACGTAATCATACGCGCCTTGAGCTGCGCGGGCACCGTCACCAAGCGCAATCGCCATCTGCTCACCCATACTGGTTGTGACATCACCAGCAGCATATATGCCGGGGATGCTCGTGGCGTTGTGTTGATCCACCCGAATGAAGCCGCCAGCGTCGGTAGCCACCAAGCTATGCACGAAGGCGCTGTTCGGAACTAACCCGAGGTCCACAAAGACCTGTTGTACATTGAGGGAGCGCGCTTGTCCCAAGGACTCAATAATCAAGGCTTCGACGTTATGAAGGCCTATTACCTCATTAACAGTATAGTTTTCGAGCACCTCCACATGGGGCTGTTGTCGGAGGCCACGACCAATCGGGTTAGCGAGCATGGTAGCACTTTCAGCAATCAAGTAGACTTGGTCTGCGGTACGCGCTAATTCAGCAGTGCCGCGCAAGGAACGCGGAGTGACGCCGACCACCGCCACGGACTTCCCGGATGTACGAAAGGCGTGGGTAGCAATCGAGTAATGGAGCCCGTGATCTAGCAAGCTGGCAGCCCCGGGTACATGTAAATACTGCGGGCTGGCACCCGTTGCCACAATTACGGTTGCACTATTCAATATACCGTGATCGTCGGTGGCAACCTCAAAGCAGTTCGGGCCTTCAGTAACACTGTGCACCCGATCTTTGATAACATAGTTCATTTGCCGGCTCATCCAGTTGATGAGTGGTCGCACCAGTTCAGTACCCGGTACCGGGAGTTGATCGTCGACGGCAGCATGACGCTGTACCCAATCGACTTTCCCGCCCACTGACTCGCACAGCATTACCACCTTGAGCCGCTTGCTATGAGCGTAGTACATAGCGGAGAGGGCAGCGGGTCCGCCACCAATAACGATCATATCATACATGGGACGCTCCTTTTACCATCACTGCATCGCACCGTGGATGCTAGCCGACCTAAACCCACCCCGGACTCAGCTCTGCTATCTTGACAATACCGAAGCGGGGGCGATCACTGGGTGGTGATTCCGCCACGGGAGGTAGCGAAGTCATAATCTCAGCAGGGGCTTAATCGCCGGTCGGGTGTTTCCACAACTGTTGTGACGGCACTCGTAGGGCACGATTGAACTTACTTGATGAATTTTCCCATGCAATGATCATCGTCAGCTCGACCAGAGCATCGTCATCATATACCTCGCGTAGGCGTGCAAATAAAGCGTCGCTGACATCGCGGCCCGTGATGGTGATACAGTCGGCATACTCCAAGCTGAGACGTTCCACGTTGGTATAGAGTGGACTGGTGGCATACTCGTCCAGGGCCAGTAGTTTCTCATCGGATACTCCCAAGGCACTGCCGACGGCAGCGTTAATATCCTGTCAAAACTCGCAGCCATTCAAGGCTGCTACGCGCCGATTGAGCAACGCTTGTAAGGCACTATCAATCAGCCCTGACGAGTCAATGCCCGTCCACATCGCGCGGACGCCCCGAAAGATCGTGGGGCGACGGGCATAGAGCAGATGGTTGAGGAGCGGCGCGCCCCACCGGTTGGTCTGTGCCTGAAATACTGCCTCAATAGGGCTAGCAACCTGCCCGGGTTCTACTCCGTCAAGGCGCGCCATGGCGTAAACTCCTTTGTCGTGAATGTGTTGTTCCGCGAGGTGAATGGCTGTCAGTGTAGCATACCGTCGTTTTCTTGAATGCGGTTACACGTATCCGTTCAGGCCCCGCCCGTGGAGCGACGGTAGGGTAGCACATGCGCAGCCGATTTGACAGCGGGCCGATGATCCGAGAAGCTACCCGCATGGATGAGGTGAGTCGGCCGCCGGAGATCTCCCTGCTCGATTGGGCCACCACGCCGCCGGCCGTGCGCGTCCTCGTTCACGCCTTACGGTATTGTCACATTAACTTTTATTGAACAAAAGGTTCCCCACAAACTGGTTATTTTGTTCAATAAA
>JBBRHB010000625.1:0-3516 GCA_038223355.1 Chloroflexales bacterium | reverse complement strand
GGTCTGCGCTCGTGATGCGTGGTCAAGCTCACTCGATACGGTTCAGACTCATCCCGCCCTCAAGTGGTGGGGAGCGATCTACCTCACGCGGTCAGCGCCGCAGCCATCACAACGCTCACACCACCACTTTGACGTACCCTTATAATATACGAGCCATCACAGCTGCTACCGCGTATCTACAGTGCCAAGATCCAGGCAGCTCCCGCCACCGCAACGGCCGCAACCGCCTTACCAACGGTCTGTTCACACTAATGTAGGATACTGACGTCTGAGACACTAGAGCGCGTGGGAAGCAACTGGCTTTGCAGAAGCTTGATCCAGTTGGACCCGAATGACGACGAGGCCACGCTTGCGGGCTTGCACTACCTGTTCGGGCTTCAACTGTCCATCGGTGCCGAGTGAGACGTTGATGAAGCGACCATAACCGGGATACGTGGTCAACATGGTTTGATACGCTTGGCGCATACCGGCCTCGTCGCTGATGATGTCGGCAGTGCCGGTGCGCTCTCTACCGCGCAGGCGCATCGTGACCGGTGCACCACCCTGCAAGTTCTTGTACCATGGACTTTCTGTACCCATGAGGAGGACATTCCCATCTTCCACATAGCTGACGGGCAACGCATAATGCTTGCCACTTTTGCGACCGGTGAAGCGCAACAGCAGGACGTTTTTACTCACCAAGCGGTGAAGTGGTGAACGCAAAACTACGCGCATAACCTTATTTACTTGGCGAATGACGCGGGGATTACGGGGTTGTGGTAGTGATTGATCAGTCATAATATCTCCTCGCTCCATAGCAGCGGTAGTTTGGTGGATCCTAAGCGACGACCGCACCTTCAATAAGAGGTTCCTCGGTGTTGCTTTTGCGCAGTGGGAGTTCCGGTAGCGCGAAGCCAACCAACAGCGCGGCAACAATCAGCACGATGACATAGCGGTAGATGCTCGTAATACTGGTAGCAAAAGCTTGTTTGACCGCTGTCTGCAACTGCTGCGCCGGGGATTGAATCGCCTGTAGTGCCTGTGCTTTGGCAGCGTCGATGATCCGGAGGGCCTGATTCAACTGCTGGGTCTGATCAACCCCTGTGGTCCCATTCGGCCCAAGCAGTTGTTTGATCGGTTGGGGAGTTGCAGGGTTCGCGCGCAACTCGTTCTGGGCAGCCACGTTGTTGTCGCGTAGGGCTGCGGTGACCAACGTGCGTTGATGATCCCACTGTGCAGCCACGGCCCCAGTAATTTGCGTTACAAGACTGACTGGTCGTGCCGCACCCGACGGTCCGGCTGCGGCCTGAGCAGTGCTGCCATTCCGCAGCCGGCTGAGATCGATGCTGTGTTGGACTTCGGGTGGAAGTTGACTGACGGCGGGTGCAACGCGGGTCGAGAATTGCGTTGACAACAGCGCGGATACAAATGCACCGAAGATCACCGCGCCTACAACACCGCCAATTTGCTGGAAGAACTGAACGTTAGCTGTTGCACTGCCGGCATAGCGATGTTCGACGGCGTTCTGAGCGATTAAGCTCAGGAGTGGCACGACACAGCCCAGACCGAAACCCATCAGAATGATGCGCCAAGTCACGCCCCAACGCGTCACATCCAGCGGCATGAGCGCGAGCAGAGCAAAGCTCACAATTGCCAAAACGAGGCCGAACAACAGAATCGGTTTGTAGCGTCCCGTGCGCTGCACGATCACGGACCCGCCGACCGCTGCCACGACCACGGCCAGTGTCTGTGGGATCAACGCGGTCCCGGCGGCCGTGGCCGAGACGCCGACCACGTTAACTAAAAACAATGGCAAGAACAAGATCGTCGGCAGGATCGCGAAGCCGTTGAACAGCGCCAACAAAGTGACGACCGCGAAGCTGCGATTACGGAATAATGTTAAGGCAATGATGGGTGCCACGGCGCGACGCTCAACCAGTAGCAAGAGCACCAGGGCAACGCCCGACATGGTGAACAAGCCGATGATCAGCAGTGAACTCCATGGAAAGCGCGTCTTGTCGAGTGATAGGCCCAGCAGAAGCGGTACCACGGTAGCCAGCAAAAGCACTGTGCCGAGCCAGTCGATCGGCTCGCGCTGCCCGCTGTCGAGTTTGGGCATTCTCGAAAGAATCAAGGCCAAGGCCAGTAGGCCGAAGGGAAGATTGACGTAAAAGACCCAACGCCACGAAAAGGTATCGGTTAAAAAGCCACCGACGAAGGGGCCAATAATACTGGCAATGCCGAAGACCGCGCCGATTAACCCCGACGGCCGCGCTCGCTCGGCCGGTGGATATAGATCAGCGGGAATCGCAAAGGCAGTCGAGCCCAAGCCCGCCGCGCCGATGCCTTGCAGAAACCGGAAGATCACAAGCTGGAGCATGCTGCTCGAAAAACCGCAGAGCACGGATCCGAGCAGAAAAACCGAGATACTCCAGACGACGATGATGCGGCGACCAATAATGTCCGACAGTTTGCCATAGACCGGAACGAGAGCAGTACTTGCCAGTAAATAACCGGTCGAGACCCATGCGAGGAGATCAATACCCTGGAATTGTCGAACAATGGCGGGTAGCGCCGTCGCCACGATCGTTTGATCGAGGGCTTCAAGGAATAGACCCAGAAGTACGGCCGCCAAAATAAAACCTTTGGTGCGGCTCGATAAGGTTGCCGCGTAGTCAATACGCTCCCGAATTGGAGCAGTTGTCGTCGTCATTCCCTTGTTTTTCCCTTTATGCTTCTACCACCAGTACCGTCTTGCCAACCGTTTGTCGTGCCGCGATGGCTTGATGGGCAGCAGCAGCCTCCTTCAATGGGAATGTTTGACCGATTACGACTGTGAGTTGCCCATTTTGGATATACTGACCAATTGCCTGTGCCGCTACCGCCGCCCGCCCGGGGCGAAGCCAGGGACCACCGAAACCGGTCAATGATAAGCCTTTCATATTGAGCGGCATCATAAGCTCGGGGAGCGGGAGCGGCTGCCCGCTCGCCCCACCAAACAAGATCATGCGTCCGAGTGGTGCCAATGTATTGAACGCCTGCCCCGCGGTTGGTCCACCGACGCACTCGAGAACGATGTCGATGCCGTGACCGTGTGTGGCCTCATAGATCGTGTTGACCCACTCTTTTTCCGTGTAATCGACGACGACGTCAGCCCCCAGGGTCCGCACGACGTCGAGCTTGGTCCTGCTGCCTGCTGCCCCGACGACCATACCTGCCCCTGCCAGCTTGGCCAGTTGCACTGCCAGTGAACCCACGCCGCCTGCTGCTGCCTCGATCAAAATATGTTCACCCGCCTGTAGTTTGGCGGCATCATGAATCAGGCCATAGGCAGTCAGACCTTGCACTAGCATGGCGCTCGCGGTCGCAAAATCTACACCTTCAGGGATCGGAAAGACCTTATCCTGCGGTGCCACCACATACTCGGCATAGCCGCCCGCCTCTAAGACGGCAGCGACACGCTGTCCTGTGGCGAAGCGGTTACCTCCAGCACCCAGTGCTGTGATGGTTCCAGCAGCCTCAAAGCCCGGCGTGAAC
>JBBRHB010000624.1:0-3519 GCA_038223355.1 Chloroflexales bacterium | reverse complement strand
TCGATGGCAGAAATGGACAAGCTAGCCATCGGCGCGATCGATAATGTGGCACCCGGTGCCACGAAGACGCTTGATGTCACCATTCCAGCGTCGGCCACAGCCAAGCCCCTGGAGTTCGCTTGCCATCTGCCGGGCCATTACGAGGCCGGCATGAAGCTGGCCGTCAGCGTGGTAGCGGCGCAGAACGGCCAGCCCCAGTGAGTGAAGCGATGGTAATGCAGCACGAAATGGCCGGCAATCACGGCGGCCATATGGGCATGAACCATGACATGTCCGATCCGGGGATGGCGGCAGCGATGGAGCGCGATATGCGCACCAAATTCTTCATCGCGCTGTTGCTGACCATTCCCACGGTGCTTTACTCGCCGCTTGGCGTGCGGCTCCTGGGGCTGGCCTTGCCCACCTTTGGACTGGGCGCGAACCTGATCATGCTCGTCTTCTCGACGCCAGTGATCTGGTACTGCGGTTGGATCTTCATCGCCGGAGCCTATCAGGCCTTGCGAAGTAGGAAGCTCGATATGAGCGTCCTGATCGCAACCGGCGTGCTTGCGGCCTACCTTTTCAGCCTCCTGATCACCGTGCTGGGTGGTGAGACCTTCTATGACGCGGCGGCGATGCTCGTCACCTTCGTGCTGTTTGGCCATTGGATGGAGATGCGCTCGCGCAAGGGCACGAACGATGCGCTGCGCGCGCTCTTCGACCTCGTGCCGCCGCAGGCGACGGTGATTCGTGATGGCCAGGAGCTCACGATTCCCAGCGCTGAGGTGGTCGTCAGTGATACAGTGCTGCTGCGGCCGGGCGACAAAGTACCGGTCGACGGCACGGTCGTTACCGGCGAAACCAGCATCGATGAAGCGTTGGTAACGGGCGAGAGTGCGCCGGTGACGAAGCGACCGGGCGATGCGGTTATTGCAGGTTCGATCAACCGGAGTGGCAGCATTCGCTTCCGTGCGACGCGGGTGGGAGCTGATACCACCCTGGCGCAGATCGTGGAGCTTGTCCGTCGTGCTCAAAGCTCAAAGGCACCCGGCCAGCGGCTGGCCGACAACGCGGCGCAGTATCTGGTGATCCTGGCGGTTGGCGCGGGCATTCTGACCTTTCTCGTGTGGTTCTTCGTCGGTCACACGCCGGCGATCACCGCTTTGACGTTCGCTATCTCAGCCGTCGTAATCGCCTGCCCTGACGCGTTGGGTCTCGCGACGCCGACGGCGGTGGCGGTCGGCACGGGCATCGGCGCACGTTATAACATCCTGATCAAGGACGCGGCGACGCTCGAAAATATCTCAAGGATCACGGCCATCGTGCTCGACAAGACCGGCACCCTGACCGAGGGCAAGCCGGCGTTGACGGACGTGGTTGCGGGCGGTATGGTGGACCAGGGCGAACTGCTGCGACTGGTAGCGTCGGCCGAACGCGGCTCGGAGCATCCGCTGGCCGAGGCGATCGTGGCCGGGGCGCGTGAACGCGGCCTCGCATTGGCCGAGGCCACAACCTTCGAGTCGGTAGCGGGTCGCGGTATCCAGGCGATGGTGGATGGCCGCAGCGTGCTGGCGGGCAATCGCGCGTTGATGCAGGATCACGGTCTCACGCTGGGGCCGCTGGAAGCACAGGCAGCAGAACTGGCGCAGGCCGGCAAGACGCCGATGTTCATCGCGGTTGACGGTCAGGCGGCTGGCCTCGTCGCAGTAGCCGACCGGATTAAAGCGAGCGCCTACCAAGCGATTGCCGAGTTCAAGCGGCTGGGTATTGAGGCCGTAATGATTACTGGGGATAATCAGCGGACGGCGCAGGCTGTGGCACACGAGCTGGGCATCGAGCGCTTCTTTGCCGAAGTACTGCCCGCCGACAAAGCCCGCCACGTCGAGGAGTTGCAGCGTGAGGGCAAGCGTGTGGCGATGGTTGGCGATGGCGTCAATGACGCGCCGGCGTTGGCACAGGCCGATATCGGTATCGCCATTGGCGCAGGGACGGATGTCGCCATCGAGACGGCCAACGTGGTGCTAATGAAGAGCGACCCGCTCGACATTATTCGCGCGATTGTGCTGTCGAAGGCCACCGTGCGTAAGATGAAGCAAAACTTGGCCTGGGCCTCGGTCTACAACATCCTGGCGATCCCGGTGGCGGCCGGCGTCTTCTATCCAGCTTTCGGTATCGCGCTGGCGCCCGAGTGGTCGGCGTTGTTGATGTCGCTCTCGTCGATCATCGTGGCTGTCAACGCAGTGTTGCTGAAGCGCGTGGAGCGCGTGCTGCGAGTGGTGCCCGGCATCTAAGTTGCTAGGGCCTCCTGCGTTTGGGGTAATTCGAACCAGAAGCAACTGCCTTCTCCTACCGTGCTGCGTGCGCCAATACTGCCGCCCATCTCTTCAACGAGCGCTTTCGAGAGGGCCAGACCTAGCCCTGTGCCCTCGATCCCGGTGGCCGCAGCGCTTAGACGCTCAAAGGGCATAAAGAGCCGTGGTAACTCGCTTTCCGAGATGCCCCGACCGGTATCATTGATCTCGATCCGTAGATGCTCTCCTGCCTGTAGGTAGCGAACTGTCACCACTCCGCCGGCGGGCGTGTACTTGATCGCGTTAGAGACGAGATTGAGCAGCACCTGCATGAGGCGTAGCCGGTCGGCCAGCACCGGTGGCCCGGGAGCAATTCGCTCGGGGGCCTGGAGACTGATCTGCCCTTGACGGGCCAGGGGCTGAGTCAAATCGAGCGCGTCTTGCACGACATCGTCGATTACCAACGCTTCAACCATCAGTTCCATCCGTCCGGCCTCGATGCCTTGGATATCGAGCACATCATCAATCAATTGCAACAGATGACGACCACCCGCAACGATATACTCAACACTTTCGCTCTGCCCAGGATATAGTTGCTCCTCGGCCAGCAATTGGCTAAAGCCCAGTATCGCGTTCAGCGGTGTGCGAAATTCATGACTCAGGCGTGACAAAAACTCGCTTTTGGCCTGACTCGCCTGTTCTGCGACCTCTTTGGCGCGCTGCAACTCTGCGGCCTGCTTAGCTCCGGTAATGTCCTGCTGGATACCCACAAAATTCGTTAGCCGGCCCCACGCATCATGCATCGGAGCGATTACGAGCATGTTCCAGAAAGGGGTGCCATCCTTGCGGTAATTCAGGATATCGACGGTCACCGGCTGTCCTTGGATGGTAGCGGAGCGGAGCAGCGCCGTAGTCGCCGGATCAGTTGCCGGTCCTTGCAGGAAACGACAGTTGCGGCCGAGAACGTCACGTTCGTTATAGCCCGTCATTTGCAAAAACGCCGGATTCGCAAGGATGATCGGATTGTCGGGCGCGGTGGCATCGGTTACGATGATACCGTTGGTCGTCGCTGCAATCGCCTGGTCACGCAGTCGGAGCGCCTCCTCGCTATGGGCACGCTCGGTGATATCCTGCGTGGTCCCGACGAGACGCTGGGGCCGCCCCTGGTCATCGAGCACCAGTTCCCCATGCTCGCTCATGACTAGTACCTCGCCGTCTGGCCGGATGATCCGGTAGTCCATATGGAAGG
>JBBRHB010000623.1:0-3527 GCA_038223355.1 Chloroflexales bacterium | reverse complement strand
TAACGATACCGCGCAGCCCCAGGCGCCACAATGCGCCGAATGGCCTACTTTTCGCGCGGTACAATGCAGCTTATGGCAATTCGCGTACTGTTAGCCGACGACCATGCTGTCGTGCGCAAAGGGGTTCGGGAGTTTCTGGAGGAAGAGCCCGATATCATTGTGGTCGGTGAGGCCAGTGATGGACTCGTGGCCGTCGATCAGGCAGTTGCACTCGTCCCGGACGTCGTGGTGATGGATATTGCAATGCCCGGACTATCGGGCGTTGAGGCGACCAAGCGCATCCGCCGCCTCGTTCCGCAGGTCCGTGTCTTGGCACTCACCGCCTACGATGACGATCCCTATATCTTTGGCTTGCTGGATGCCGGTGTTACCGGCTATGTGCTCAAGACCGCCGAGTCGCGCGAGGTCGTGCGCGCGGTTCGGGCGACGGCTGCCGGTCAGGCGGCGCTGGACCCCAGCATCGCTGCGCGCATCCTCCGACGCGCAACACATCCCAGCCCCCCGCTTGATGCCTTGACCGAGCGCGAACTGGCCGTCTTACGGCTGGCCGCGCGCGGCCTCACCAATAAACAGATTGGGGTCGAACTGGTGATCAGCGACCGGACCGTGCAGAATCATCTGGCCAGCACCTATACCAAACTGGCGGTCGCCTCCCGCACCGAGGCCGTGACGGTTGCCATGCAGCGTGGCCTGATCCAGCTGCGCGACTAAGAAGGAGCCCTGGACATGAAGTATGTGCCTCAACGACGGCGCGGGAGGCTCCGGCAAGCCCACCTCGTACCGCCCGTGCGCGAACTGCAACGGCGCGCCGAGGCCATGACGCGCGGTGACTTTAGTATGTTAGGGCACCCCGTCGGTGGCTCCGGGGAGATCGAGGATCTACGCCGTGCGCTCGATGTGATGGGCGCGCATGTCGAGCAGGCGCAGAGCGGCATGCACAGGTATATTGCGGCGCTGACGGTGGCCCAGGAGACTGAGCGTGGCCGGCTGGCCCGTGAGTTGCACGACGACACCGTCCAACGGCTCATCACGCTTGGCCAGGGTGTTGATCGGGTGCAGCGGGCCCTGACACGGGACGTGACGCTCGCCGAGGAACGGCTGGCCGCCCTCCGCACTGAAATCACGTCGATGGTTCAGGCCCTCCGGGAGTTGATTGCCGATCTGCGGCCACCCGCCCTCGCAGAACTGGGGCTGCTGCCGGCGGTCGAACTCCTGCTCCAGCGTGGTGGCGATGATGACGTGGAGATCTCACTTGCCGTAGACGGTACGGCGCGCCGTCTCGATCCCCAGAGCGAATTGGCCGTGTTTCGTATCCTGCAGGAAGCCTGGAGCAACATCCGCCGGCATGCCCAGGCCGCCCACGCGTGGTTAGCTTTTCACTACACCCACGATGAACTTGTCGTCACCATTGCCGACGATGGTCAGGGCTTTCACCTGCCTCGCGACGGGAGTCTGGCCGGCTCCGGCTGGGGCTTGGTGGGCATGCACGAACGCGCGGCACTGATCGGCGGTACGGTCACGCTCGAGAGTGAACCGGGGCAGGGCACCGAGATCCATATTCACATGCCCTACCCCGGCGTCGACGGCCGCGATCCGATCTGTGACATGGAAGTCGGGCCGGATGCCATCAGTGCCGAGTATGCTGGCGCACTCTACCGCTTCTGTACGCCAGCCTGCCGTGAGCTCTTTCTCGCCCAGCCCGAACAGTATGTCTTCGGCCACAAGGACCGTTCGTAGGCAACGCCGCCTGAGCATGCTCACCTGACAGTCGGCGTAACCGCACTCTGTTTCCGTCTACTATATGGGTGGCCCGACGCCGAGGGGACCACAGTACCGTGACATGTGAAGCGGTAGTCCCTATACTGCCTAGAGTATGAAGCTATCCGTTGCCAATCAGATCTCTATTGGCTTTTCTATTGCCGTGCTGCTCGTCAGCCTCGCCAGTATCGTCTCGGTCCAAAGCATTAACCGCATCGAACCAATGACGATAAGGATGACGACCGAAGTGCGTAACTCTGCGCAGACCCTCTCTACCGTCCAGGACGTCCTCTCGCTGCTCCAAGACGCAGAGAACGGTCAGCGGGGCTTCTTGCTCACCGGCAATATGAGCTATCTCCAGCCCTATACCCGTGCCACCGGCGCGATTAATCAAAAGCTCACCGAGTTGCGGACGTTGGAGGCCAATGATGCAGCAGAAACACAGCAACTTGCCGAGCTCGCCCCCACGATTACGGCCAAGCTGGTCGACCTTAAGCAAACCATCGACCTGCAAGAGATCGGTCATCCCGAGGCGGCGCGCGCCCTCATACAGACAGGCGTGGGGCAGCGGCTGATGGACCAGATCCGGCAGCACATTGCTCAACTAAAGCAAGATGAGCAGCAGGCGCTTGACCAGCATGCGGCTTCAGCTTTGCAGCAGGACCATACCGTCGCTACCCTTGTCGGCGGCAGTTTCCTCGTCGCAATGATTCTACTCGTTTATGCTGCCATCCGCATCCGCCGGGATCTCGTGCGGCAACAGTTGGGTGCGGGCGCTCTGCTTACACGAGAAGTCCAGGCCAACGCCGCCAAGAGCGAGTTTCTGTCACGCATGAGCCACGAGTTGCGCACGCCGCTCAACGCCATCCTTGGCTTTGCCCAGGTGCTCGAAATGGAGGGTCTTGAGCCGCCGGAACAAGAAAGTGTTGATCAAATCCTCACGGGCGGTCGCCACCTGCTCACGCTCATTAACGAAGTCCTCGATATCAGCGCCGTCGAGAGTGGTCGCCTCTCGATTTCACCGGAGCCGGTCGATATCGGCGACCTCGTGGCGGACGCCATCGACCTGATCGCTCCGATTGCCGCGCACTATCGTGTGACGCTCGACACCGTGCCCGAGCAGGACTGCCACCACTCCGTCCTGGCCGACCAGCAGCGGCTCAAACAGGTCCTCTTGAACCTGCTGGCCAATGCTATCAAGTACAACCGCACCGGCGGCAACGTCGAGATAAGCTGCGCCCCAGCACCGCAAGATCGGCTGCGTCTGGTCGTTCGCGATAGCGGAACCGGCATCCCGGCGCATCTGCTGTCCCGGCTCTTCATGCCCTTCGAGCGGCTGGATGCCGCCCAAACCACGATTGAGGGCACGGGGCTGGGCTTGGCGCTCTCCAAGCGGCTCATGGAAGCGATGGACGGTAGCATCGGTGTGCAGAGTGTTGTGGGCATCGGCAGCACCTTCTGGATCGAACTGCCCCTGGTAGCCGCACCGAGCGAGCAGCCAAACACCCCCTCACGGCTCGCTCTGGACCAACTGCTGGCACCACTCTCACCGCCACAACCCGCGCGCAAACTGCTCTACATTGAGGACAATCTTTCTAACTTCCGCCTCGTTGAGCGCGTGTTGATGCGCCGGCCCGAGATTGACCTCCTGCCGGCGCTCCAGGGTCGTCTGGGCTTGGATCTGGCAAAAGAGCATCAGCCCGACCTGATCTTGCTTGACCTGCACTTGCCCGACATGTCGGGCGACGAGGTGCTACGCCAACTGCGGG
>JBBRHB010000622.1:0-3531 GCA_038223355.1 Chloroflexales bacterium | reverse complement strand
ATGCGGTTCAAGCAGAGGGCCACATGCACCCGCCAGCACAAACACTCCCAGCAGGGCGATGCCAGCGATGGTGACGAGGTTCGCGCGCACCAGGACCAGCAGCTGGCGACGATCAGGCAGCGTCGCCTCAGCGCCCAGGCTCTCCTCGTCAAGAATAGCGGATTCGCGGGTCAACCCATGCATAACAGAGATCCACCACCAAATTCACAACGATGACCAGCGCGGCCACGGCAAAGACGACGCTCTGCACAAGCGGATAATCGCGCTGCTCAATAGCCTGGACGACCAGGCGACCGACGCCGGGCAACGTGAAGACGTTTTCGATGATTACAGCCCCCCCCAGAAGGTAGCCGATCTGCAAGCCCACGATAGTGATGACGGGCAGCAGAGCGTTGCGCAACGCATGCTTGATCAGAATGCGGACGCGCCCCAGGCCCTTGGCGCGTGCCGTACGCAGATAATCCCTCGGTAGCACCTCCAGCATCGCCGCGCGCGTCATGCGCAGGAGGATTGCGGCGAGCCCCAGCGCCAGCGTACCCGCGGGCAAGATCATTGCCTCCAGGTTGCGCGCTGGATTCTGCCAGAAGGGCACAAAGGCGAAAGAGAGCAGCCAGGGGAGATACAGCGAGGCGAACAGGATCAGCAGCGTGCCCAACCAGAAACTGGGCAGGGAGAGTCCCAGCAGGCTGAGCACACGCCCGGCCACGTCACCAACGCTGTTGCGGCGAACGGCCGCCCAAATACCCGCGGGCAGGGCAATAAGCAGCGCAATGACTATCGCAAGGGTGGTCAGTTCGGCGGTGACGCCCAGGGCAGAGCCGAGCAGGGCCGTCACCGGCAAGCCGGTACGCAAGGAGAAGCCCAGGTCGGCGTGCAGGACCCGGTTGGCCCAGATCAGGTACTGCTGCCACAGCGGCGTATTGATGCCGTAGAGCGTATTGAGCTCGGCGATCTGCTGTGGTGTCACATCAGTGCGTGTGCCCAGCATGACCTCGACAACGTTACCGGGGATCAGGTGAATGGTCAGGAACGCCACCACTGATATGCCAAATAGCGTGGGTAACGCCAATAAAAGCCGTCCTAGGATATAGGCGTGCATGCTGTCTTCTCTTGCGCCCTTCCAGATGTATGAGGGCATGTGGGAGACCAGAGCGCTCTAGTCTCCCACACCGTGATAACGAGCGCCGGGGGCGCCCCACGGGAGAGGGGCGGGGCCCATCATCCGGCAACCGTGGGCGCTCTGCCCTGCCCTGCGCGTCCTATTGGAGCCAGGCGCTGGTGAGGCCCTGATAACTCGCGCGTGGAATATAGGTGTAGCCATGCAGCTTGGGGCTCATGGCGTAGTCCCAGTAGCTGGCATAGGTGTACACCATCGGTCCCCCTTTGTCCACCAGTGTCATCTGGATCCGATTGTACAGCGCCTTGCGCTGCGCTGTCCCAACGGCGGCGCGGGCCGCTTCGAGCAGGTGATCAATCGTCGGATCACTGTATTGGAAGGCGTTGGTCGAACCGCCGGTGTGCAGCGCCGCATACATGGCCAGATCGGGATCGGTCCAGTCGCCGTTCTCGCCGGTGAACGAATCGAAGTCGCGGGCCACCCACTTGTGGACATACACGCCCCATTCCGTGGGCAGCACCTTGGCCGTGATACCGAGTGGCTTGAGCTGCTGCTGAATAATCTCGGCAGCTGTAAAGTCGGACGGCAGGAAGTGGGAGGCCATAATGCTGAAGGTAAAGCCATGCGCATAGCCAGCCCTGGCGAGCAGCGCTCTGGCCTTGGCCAGATTGGGCGTGTAGGACTGATACGTGCTGACCGGCAGGGCCCAGCTCTGTAGCGCCGGCGTCAGCAGTCCGCTGACCACGCCCTGACCACGTCCCGCCGCGGCCAGGATCTGATTCCGATCAATGGCATAGCTGAGCGCCTCACGCACCAGCGGATTGTTGAAGGGCTTGCGCTTCGTGTTGAAGCCAAACATGTGATAGTTGATATCCAGCACGTGCAGCACGTTGGCCTGGCCTGATTTCTGGAGCTGCTGTACGGACGGGAAGTAGATGGGATCAAGGAAGGCCGCAAACTGGATCTGGCCCGTGCGCATCGCCGCGACGCGGCTGGCGTCGGCGGGGATAATCTGATACACCACCGACGCGATATGCGGCAGCCCCGCTACGAAATAGTGTGGGTTGCGCACAAGCGTAATCGTGGTGTTGGGCACCCACGACTTCAGCATGAAGGGACCGGTGCCATCCTCGACCCGCGTCAGGTTGCCCTTGTGCGCGACCATAAACTTTGCCGAGCTGACGGTGAGGAAACTAGCGAGCACGGCCAGGAACGGGGCATAGGGCCTGTCCAGAGTCATCACGATTGTCAAGGGGGTCGGCGTCGCCACCGAGACCACATTGGTAAAGAACGACGCCCAGGGTGAGGCCGT
The DNA here is from genome assembly GCA_038223355.1 of Chloroflexales bacterium. GTDB lineage: Bacteria > Chloroflexota > Chloroflexia > Chloroflexales > Kallotenuaceae > JACDGP01. Next base: position 1,102 of record JBBRHB010000622.1, on the reverse strand, counting down.
CTTGGCATTGCGCAGGCGAGCCAGGCTGGCCGCCACATCAGCCGACGTCATCGCGCTACCATCGTGGAACAGCACACCCGAACGTAAGGTAAAGGTATAGGTCTTGCCATCGCGACTGATCGTCCAGCCTTTTGCCAGGTCAGGCACGATCTGAACCTTGTCATTGAGCGCGACGAGGCTATTGAACAGGAGGTTCTCAACCGGACCAGACGCCTCGTCCGTTGTCAACGTAGGATCCAGGGTCAACGCGTCGCTGGTCATGCCAATCGTCAGCGTGCCCCCATTTGTCACGGGCAACGCGCGTGCCTGCACGGGTAGCGCGCCGGCCAACAGAATGGTGGAGAGAGCAAGCGCGATCATTCTACCGCGCCGACGGCCTGACAAGATGCGTATCATTATGTTTCTCCTTACGTGTACGATATGGCCAGGGGGCAAGCCCGAGTGCCCAGCGTGCGCCCGAGAACTCAGGGTATCCCGGCGCTGTGATCGATGACAGTATAGAGACCCACGGTAGGAGTCATTATCCTCCACCTACCTACATACCTGTCCTCTCCTCTCATGCCTGCGACACGCTCATGCTGTGTAGGTAGGATACCAACTCAACGACCCCACCCGAAAGGGCGAGGCTTGTCCCTCCACTGAGGCGGGAGACAGGAGGGTGGTTGACGCCGCCCCTGTGCTGGCTGGTTATCTCATCCGCTGGCTCACAGGCGCCCCGACCACCCTCAAGAGGCAGCGTGATCAGAGCGCGCGGAGACCCAGTGTCCCGGGGTGTGTCCCCGGCTCTCTCTACAGCGTGCGCGCGGACGCGAGTGACCAGCCAGCACAGGCGCCTGCCACCTTGTATACTGGAGGCAGACATAGAGTAGTCTCACGGAGCAGGACAGGCTAGAGAGGAACACGGCATGGCCACAGTGCTGACATGGCGGACACCGCCCCTGACGCAAGAGCAGCAGGACACCTTGTGCCTGCTCACCTGGGCACTGTCACATTAACGTCAGCGAGGCATGTGACGTGGGGAATAAAGGCTCAGTCCAGGCCCGAAACGCATAGCCAGGAGCCCGAAATGGGGCAAAAACGAGGGCATAGTGGGGAGCGGGGC
>JBBRHB010000621.1:0-3536 GCA_038223355.1 Chloroflexales bacterium | reverse complement strand
ACCCAGCAGTGTTTCCCGCTGCTTGATTGTCATGTCCCCAGCGGAAGGAATGAGATCGCACCAGCGTGTCACATCAGCCTGAGCATCCGACAGGAGGCGTTCCAGGATTGCATCGGTGGTCTCAACGTACTCTGACACGGTAATTGCCGTACGTGGCTCAGGTTCCCAATGACGCCATCTTGTTTCATGCGTCGACAACACAGTGCTGTGGCGCTGTGGTAGTAGGTGTACCATAAGCTGCCAGGCTACATCAGACTCTCGTCGGCGCAACCCATCAAGGATACCAAGGCGACGTTGGAGCGGTGCGGCTGTATGTGGATGCCAGGGGAGAAAGATGTCGCGGAGACTGCCCGCTGGTCGGTTGCCGTTGCGAACGCCAGGATCGAGACGTGCCAGCCGCCCCAGACTCAACGCTGCGCGCCCAAGGTAGTCAGGCAGGGTCTCGCGCCACATGATTGAGAAGACATGTAGACTGAGACACGTTGTCCTGTTCCACTCTTGCGGGCATTCGCACCACGCTCTATGGAACATCAGGAGCGAGCTTCTGTTCGGTGACAGGACATGATCGCGAGGATGAGTCTCATTTCAGATGTCTCCAGCGTTCAGTGGCGCGAGACCCTGATGGTATGTCACTCAATGCGCCGCTCTTTTCCGTCATTCCTGAGGACACCGAACGCGTTGCCAAGGTCGCCTTCCCAACAGGCAACCGCTATCTCCAGCTTCGCGATACGCTCGGCCCCCTTGTTTTTCGGCCCTGACTTCCAGCATCTCTTTCCAAAAGAAGGACGTCCGGCTGAAGACCCAGCTCGACTGGCGCTCATTACGGTCCTCCAATTTGCCGAGCGCCTGTCCGACGAGCAAGCGGCCAATGCCGTCCGCAGCCGTATCGACTGGAAATGCCTCTTATTGACTACTGCATAAAGGGATAATAACATGGTATCCTTGGCGTATGCCAGTAGCACGCAACCACGAACCGGTCGATTGGCGCGAAGGACGTCGCCTTCGCGCCTGGGAACTCCACCAGCAGGGCTGGAGCCAGGTCAAGATCGCCGAAGCGCTGGGCGTCACCCAGGGTGCCGTCAGCCAGTGGTTCAAACGCGCCACCCAGGGCGGACTGCCCGCACTCCACCATCGACCCGTCCCCGGTGCCCCGGCACGTTTATCGGAGGCGCAACGCCACCAGGTGCTCGACGCCCTGGCCAAAGGAGCGCCGGCTTTTGATTTTATCGGCGACGTGTGGACGACCAAACGCATTGCTGCCCTGATCAAGGAATTGTTCGGCGTTTCTTACCATCCTGCGCATGTCAGTCGCCTCATGCGCGCGTTGCGGCAGAGCGTACAGGTGCCCGCAACACGGGCTACTCAGCGCGACGAGGGCGCCATCGCGGCCTGGCAGACCATTCGCTGGCCCGAGATCCAAAAAAAGCGGTGGTCGAAGGGCGCACCATCGTCTGGGTAGACGAAGCTGGCTTTTACCTGCTGTCACGATGATGGGAACCCATACACACAGGGCCTGTTCAGCCACCGGTGCAGGGCGTGCCACCTGCCGGAGATAGCGGCGTGTGAGCGGGGTAGCCGGTTCCCGCAGCAAGCGGGCCACGGTGTCATGTGACACACCAAACTGTTTTGCGGCTGAGCGTTGTGACTGTTCTTACACCAGCACCCACTGTCGGATATCGTCCCGTAAGGCCACGTCGTACACTCCTACCTCCGCCAATTTGAAGTCTTCAGCACCTCCAACCATAGCGGAATTATGAGGGGACGTGGCCGACTTTTAGCCTATCGCATGGCCTGCGATTATGGATCATCCGCACTTTAGGTGAGGCTGGGTTGAAGTTAGGGACGAGGTCTCTGAAACGCGGCAAATGGGAATGTTTTTCTGGACGAAGGATGGCGATTTGGCGTCAACGACCCCAATTGTTTAGGAACGCACTATCTTAATCACCAAGATTACGGGTGAGCCGCGATTATCTTAGCGTTTACACCCTCGGTGCCTAACAGGGCCGGTCCAACGATTTATTCCTTTCAATAGCTCTGACGCTGCTATGAAACAGCGGAACCTCAGTTTTGATACTGTGCGAAGAATTGCCAGATTAGCGTGCTGGCATCGATGTCGAGGCTAGTGAGGCCAAAATAGGGCAACGGGAAGCCCCCTGGCCAGGTGTGCCCCCCATTAAAGATGGTGTATAACTGCATCTGCACACCACCGGCACAGCTGCCAATTACACGCAATTCCTCGGCCGTACCGTCGTTCCAGACGACATTCGGCAGATCGTTTGTAATGGGCTGGGCGGTACATGATGCCAGCGAAGCCCACGTGTCTTCAGCATCAACCGCTCCCATCAAGTGTTGTCCGTACTTAGCGTCGGCCCACCCGGCGTACGAATAAAGTGGGTCGGCGGTACCATGCATTGTAATCAGCGGCATCGGATGACTGAGTGGGCAGGGGAAGGTGCTCGGCATGTGGCCGGATACCGACGCAATTGCCGCAAGTTGTGAACTGAGCTTACAACCTAACTCCTCCGTGAAAACAGCACCGTTGGAAAAGCCCATCGCATAGATCTGCTGGGAACTAATCACGAACGTACTGCTCATTTGCTGAATCACCGCAGAGACAAAGGCGAAGTCATCCTGCGGGGCACTGCCATCTGTGTTCCACACGCCGTTGATGGCGTCTGGATAAGCCGCAATCACTCCGTTGCTATCGGCCACATTGTTAAAGTTCGTCAGGCCGGCCATCCCCGCGCCGTTGCTGTAGGCTCCATGAAAGGCGACGACGAGCGGCATCGGCGTCACGCCTGTATAAGATGCTGGCAAATGCACGTGGTAGGTCCGTTCAAAACCTCCAACGGTGATCGTATAGTCCGTGAGGCCGCTCCAAGGCGGCGAGGCATAGACGGTCTGCAGCGAGCCGGCAGACACGCAGAAAATTGTTACCAACAGCGACAGCACCAAACGTCGGGTCATAAGTCCCCTCCTTGGTTCGAGTCGGTAGCTCAACTACCTTCGTTGTACGGAATCCGACGATGTGGGTCACCTGCAAGATGGAGTGGCCATTTCGGTAACTGTCGCGCGCCAGTGCCGCTTGGCTGATGTTTGTAGTGTACGATACTGCACCTTTTACTAGTTAACGCCTGTCTGTCAGTAGCATGACAGGAACGAGGAAGGTATTGTCACGTAAACGACGGATCGTCTGAGGCAGTTCGAATCTGTGCGATACTGAGGGCATGAAGACTCATGCTGCTGCCGAGACTGTCAAAAAGTGGGGGAGGCAGGGATCCGATGGACAACATCGTGCTCCGAGCAGACTGCTGGTTGATAGAGTGATGTGCCCAAGCATCATGTTCAAGCAAGAGAAAACGAGGTCGTTCGGTGATCACCATGTGAGACTGAAGCTCGGCGGCAGCCCGATCTTCGACCGTTAACCTGAGCACGGAGATTTCCCTCCCCCGGTTTTTGACAGTCTCTACCAGACATTGTACGCGATACCGGCGGTGGTGGCGGATCCGCAGAGACTGCTACAATTGAAAGGAGGG
>JBBRHB010000620.1:0-3543 GCA_038223355.1 Chloroflexales bacterium | reverse complement strand
CGTTTCGGCGAAGTCTACATTAATAAGATCGGCCCCGAGCAACTTCAGGGGTTTCATACCGGCTATGGCCTGAGTGGTCAGGGCGGTGACGATGGTACCCATGGCCTCAGCCACTACTATCGCAAGAAGACCGTGTATGTCAGCTACAATGACACGCCGGCTGCCAATTTAATGCCCTATCCGGCAGCCTCATAATATAGAGTGTTGACCGACACCGAGCAAGAAACCAACGGCCTACGCCACGCCGACCGCACGCCCAAGCTCGACGTGGCTGCCATCAGGCGATCACCAAGCGCGCTTCGCAATCAATGCCCGGCGACGTAATCGCCAGCATCCAGGCCACAATGATGCGACCCCACCATTTTCCTCCGCAAGATTCGGATAGCGGTGCGGTATCTCCATCGGTATACTTGATGAGGGCTCAGTTCTGTTCTGAGCCGAGAAATAAGAAGCCTTGAGGAGGCTGCAACCGATGATTGACCACCGTCCGAGCCGTCCGTCCCCGCTGCTCTTGATTGCGGCGTTTGCGGCTGTGTACCTGATCTGGGGCTCCACCTATCTCGCGATTCGGGTGGCAGTCGAGACGCTACCACCGTTTTTGATGGCCGGCGCGCGCTTCTTGGTGGCCGGGCTGCTGTTGTACGGCTGGACTGCAGCACGCGGTGTACCACGTCCCGGACGACGTGCCTGGATGGCCGCAGCTATCGTTGGTGCCTTCCTCCTCCTGGGCGGCAACGGCGGCGTCGTGTGGGCTGAGCAGCGCGTATCATCAAGTATTACGGCCCTCCTGGTTGCCAGCGAGCCGCTGTGGATCGTCCTCCTAGACTGGTTAAGGCCTGGCGGTAAACGGCCCCAACCACTCGCTGCGCTGGGTGTCCTGCTCGGTTTTGGTGGTGTCGCGCTGCTGATCGGCCCCGCCGTGCTCCAAGGCAGTGGCACGCTGAGTTTCATTAGCCCACTGGTAATAGTATTGGCCGCCCTCGCTTGGGCTGCCGGCTCGCTCTACGCACGAACCGCTCCCTTACCAGCCTCCGGCGCGCAGACGTCGGCGATGCAGATGTTAATCGGTGGCTTCCTGCTGCTCCTGGTCGGACTGGGAACAAACGAAACTCACCAGCTTGTCAACACGACCATCTCCCTACGCTCGGCGCTGGCCGTCGGCTACCTGGTTATCTTCGGTTCGCTCGTCGGCTTTACCTCCTATGCCTGGCTGGTCAAGCACACCACGGCTTCGCGCGCTTCGACCTACGCCTACGTCAACCCGGTTGTCGCCGTACTGCTCGGCTGGGCACTGCTAAGTGAGCCGGTTACGCCACGAACACTGCTCGCTGCGGCCATTATCGTCAGCTCGGTGGTGATCATTACGCTCGGCCAGTCGGCCACCGTCGTCGCGCCTTCCGCCCCGGATCTGCCATCGGCTACCGAGGCTTAGTCACACCATGTCGCCTATGCCCTTCAACTACCCAACGCCGCCAAATACTCTCGTACATCAACTTGTGCACCGTCCTGTGCCACCCGCTCCGCAGTCGCCAATACATGAATAGACGTTTGCTCATCCACATACTCTTCACCGCAATTCTGGCATACTTGCGCCGGGACGTGCTTCACGACCAGAGTCAAATTATCGCGCTCTAGCGTCAGCGTCGTATGACCGGGCTGCGTTTCCCCAAACTTACAAATCACACACTTCATCACAGTCTCCTACGGAAGTCTAATGACCACTGCTTGCGGTCTGGCTCATACACCGTAATCACGATGGTTTCTCCCTTCGTCACATTGTCCGCTACAACCACATGTAATGGCCGGAGACCGCGCCACGCCAACACGAGACGGCTAGGGTAGGGTGTATCAGTTGGATAACTTTCGATCTCCTCCCCCGTTTCCAATACGGCGCGGACATCCTCAGCACTGATCGAGCGCTCGAACATCCGGCGCAGAGCATGAACGCGAAATATCAATAGATTAGGCATCCAGCCCCAGTCCTTGCAACTGCGTACGGATCGTCTTCTCCAAGCGGGCGCTTTCGATAAACTGCTCGTCTAATTGTGCCATCTTGTCCCCGAACGGCTCGTCCTCATCCTCAATATCAGCAGCACCGACATATCGCCCCGGTGTCAGAACATAGTTGTGACCCTTGATCTCATCGAGCGTTGCACTTTTGGCAAAGCCCGGTACATCGATATATGTACCAGCCCCGGTCGCTCCACGCCACGCGTGATACTGCCCTGCGATCTGCCCGGTGTCGCTGTCTGTCAGTGTGCGCAGGACCCGGCTTTCCGTCGCACCAAGCTTACGAGCATCGATGAACAACGTTTCGCCGCGCCGGTCCCGCCCGCCATCCTTGCCTCCGCCGCGCTTGTCCCGCGTCAAGAACCATAGGCATACGGGGATTTGTGTCGAATAGAACAGTTGGCCGGGCAACGATACGATGCAATCGACCAGGTCGGCTTCGACCAGATTGCGCCGAATGTCGCCCTCGTTGCTTGTGTTGCTCGACATGCTGCCGTTGGCCAGCACAAATCCCGCCCGACCTTTCGGTGCGAGATGATACAGCATGTGCTCGATCCAGCATAGTTTGCGTTACCGGCTGGCGGCACTCCATACTGCCAGCGCGGATCGTCGCGTAACCGTTCGCCACCCCAATCGCTCACATTGAAGGGTGGATTGGCGAGGATGAAGTCGGCCTTGAGGCCGGGGTGGAGGTCGTGGTGGAACGTGTCGGCATGCTGCGGCCCCAGGTTATTGTCGATGCCACGAATGTCAAGATTCATCTTGGCGAGCTTCCAGGTCGTGGGGTTGGACTCCTGACCGTAGACGCTGATGTCGCGGCGACCCCCACCATGCGACTCGATGAACTTCTCGGACTGCACGAACATGCCGCCTGAGCCACAACATGGATCATAGACCCGGCCACCATACGGTGCGAGCATCTCGACCAGCAGCTTGACCACCGGCTGCGGCGTGTAGAATTGCCCGCCGCGCTTGCCCTCCGCCGAGGCAAACATGCTCAGAAAGTATTCGTACACGCGGCCCAGCACATCCTGCGAGCGGCTGCGCTCGTCGCCCAGGCCAATCCTGCTGATCAGGTCGATGAGGCCACCGAGCGCCTGTTTGTCCAGCGTCGGACGGGCATACTCTTTGGGCAGGACGCCTTTGAGCTTGGGGTTGTGCTGCTCGATCAAGCTCATGGCATCGTCGATCAGTTTGCCGATGGTCGGCTGTTTGGCGTTAGCCTGAAGGAACGGCCAGCGGGCCTCAGCGGGCACCCAGAAGATGTTCTCAGCTGCATACTCGTCGCTGTCTTCGAGCACACTGTAGCGTGCCGGGGCTTCCTTGACGAAGTAGTCACTGGTGGGATCGGCCGCCCAGAGCTTGAGTTGTTGGTAGCGTTCCTGGAACGCATCCGAAATATACTTCAAAAAGATCAGGCCGAGCACCACGTGCTTATACTCAGCCGAATCGAGGTTATTGCGCATTTTATCGGCGGCCAGCCAAAGTGTGGCCTCGAAGCCGAGCGCCGTGCCGTTGCCATTGGTGGTCGAG
>JBBRHB010000619.1:0-3550 GCA_038223355.1 Chloroflexales bacterium | reverse complement strand
CAGGCGCCGCAATCGATGCATTCATCAGGATTAATATAGTACTGATCGTCGCCCTCATAAATGCAATCGACGGGGCAGACGGCGACGCACGAGGCATCCTTCACGGTGATGCAGGGTTCGGTAATCACATAGGTCATGGTGGACTCCTTCGGGTGATCTGCTACGAACGAGTGTATCAGCACCGACGGGGCGTGTCTGCGACCTAGGTCTCACTTCTGCAGCGCTTGTGGGGCGCAGCAAGAGCACGCCTGCGAACGGGAGGCGCAGCGTGATCAGGAAGAACGTAACGGGTGGAGAGGGTGCGGACGGCAGCCGTGGTAAAACGAAGCGACTGATGTTCATCGTTCGTAGAGGAGAGCGCTGCCCGCCTCGCTTACTGGTTCTGCCGCTCGTCTTTTCGCTTGTTTCCTTTTGTTCTTTTTCTTTTTCTGCATTGCTTTACGTCGCGATCGCGATGCCGCTGCGCTGCGGGAAAGACGAAGAGCAGTGCCAGGGCGGCGGGGACGGAGGAGCACCGCGTGTACGCAGGCATGCACTCGGGAACGAACTGGCCGGCCAGTGTCCCACTGCTATGTTACGCTGGATGTCGTCGGGAGCCACCACAGGGTCATTCTTCCAGGTGGTATGGCACGTCCACGACAATTGTGTCACGGTCAAACAAGAAGGCACGCTTGATCATCAACGCCGTCTGGTTATGTAGCAGGTGATGCCACCACTTGGCAGCGACGAACTCGGGAATGACCACGGTCACCGCCGCCGTGCCATGCTGCTTGCCGAGGCTGTCGACGTAGTTCACAATCCTGGGAATCAAGCGGCGGTAGGGCGATGGGAGGACGACCAACTCGATATCCGGGACCCAGCGTTCCCAGCGTTCGCGCACCGTCGCTGTCAACTGGGGATCGAGCTCGACGTAGAGGCCCACCATCTTCTTCGCTTTGATGTTGCGGGCATAGCGCACCGCCTCCAGTGTCCCACGGTGGACGCTCGACACCAGGATCACCACACTGTTCTCGACGGGAGCGCGCACCGCCTCGTAGTTGGCCAGCGAGAGCGCCTTGGCCACCGCCACATAGTGCCGGTGAATCCGGAAGAACAGAAACACCAGCGTGGGGATCAGGATGACGACAATCCAGGCGCCCTGGCTGAACTTGGTGATGGCGAAGACCACCGTCACGACCGCCGTCATGGCACAGCCGAGCGCATTGATGACCAGTTTGCTCGACCACTGCCGATCATAGTGCAGGACGGAGCCACGGGTGGGATGTTCCTCACCTGGCTTGAGCCGGCTAATCGTCAACCAATGGCGCACCATCCCGGCCTGCGACATCGTAAAGCTCATGAAGACACCGATGGCATACAGCGGGATCAGCGCCGTCGTCCGTGCGTTGAAGACCACAATGAGCGTCGCGGCAAAGACGGCCAGCGCGATGATCCCAATCGAGAAGACGAGCCGCTGACCACGCAGGATGAGTTGGCGCGGCAGGAAGCCGTCGCCCGCCTGCAGGGCTGCGAGGCGCGGAAAGTCGGCGTAGCTCGTGTTCGCCGCCAGGATCAGAATCAGGGTCGTGGACGCGAGCATCACATAGTAGAGCACGTTCGTGCCGAAAATTGAGCGCCCCAGCTGCGAGATCACCGTCTCGGTCTCCGAGGGGAGCGCGTGGATCTGGTGCGCTAGGAGGGTGATCCCCAGGAACATCACCATCAACGTCCCGCTCATATAGGCCATCGTCGTGGCCGCATTCTGGCTTTTAGGCACCTTGAAGGCGGGAATGCCGTTCGAGATCGCTTCGACACCAGTGAGTGCCGTACAGCCTGAAGAAAACGCGCGCAGAATGAGGAAGATGGTGAGCGGCTGGAGGGCCTTGATCTCGCTCTGCACGCCCGTCACCGCCGGAAGATGGCCCGTCGCCCAGCGCCAGGTGCCCACCACGAGCAGCAGCAGCGTCATGGCAATGAACATGTAGGTCGGGAGCGCGAAGACCCGACCCGACTCTTTGACACCCCGGAGGTTCACGATCGTCATGAAGGCGATGATGCCGACACAGACGACGACCCGGTAGGGATGGATGGCGGGAAAGGCGGAGGCGATCTGCTCGACGCCTGAGGCAATGCTGACGGCCACGGTCAGCACATAGTCGGTGAGCAACGCGGCGCCAGCCACCTGCGCTGGGCTTTCCCCAAGATTTTCGCGGGCGACAATATAGGCACCGCCGCCACTCGGATAGGCATAGATGGTCTGGCGGTACGAAAGCGTCAGAATGATCAGGAGGACACAGATGGCACCGGCAATCGGGAGCGAAACGCTAAAGGCGGCGGCACCGGCGAGGGCCAGCACGTAGAGGATCTCCTGCGTGGCGTAGGCGACCGAGGAGAGGGCGTCAGAGGCGAAGACGGCCAGGCCGACGGCCTTGCCGATCGTCTGGTGGGGCGCCTCCTCAGAATGGAGGGGTCGGCCAAAGAGGACCCCCCGCACCCGACCATGTTCCCCGGGCTGGGGTTCCTGCTGTGGCGGCGTGGACAACGCATGCTGTGGAGCCATTCGTCCCCCAGGTATAGGCAGGGTGCGGTCGGAGGCGGCACGATCTGCTATGGAATGCTAGGGAGTCTGCATATCATGGACCACGACCGTGCGCATGGGGACCTGCTCCCCCATACGCAGATGACCCGCAGCGTTGGGTGCCGTTGGTCAATACTCCCGAGGCGGTCTTGATGCTCCCAGTGCCCGCCGACATTCGTGTACGAACGAATGTGGAGGAGCCGAGACCGTGGTGGAGCGCACACACGCTGCAAGTTGACGCCCCAGGACGATCGGTCGACCTGCAACGCGTGCGGGTGCTGGCAGGGCAGACCGCGTGGTTTGTGTGCACTCCTGCTCGCTGTGCGCAACGCGTGTGGGCGCAGACGATGACGCGCTGGTCGGGCGGTGGGCCGATGCGGTGCCACGCGCTACACAGCAGGGAGCGCAGCACCGTCGTGCTGCACTCCCTCGTCACCGGCATCCTTACTTATGGGATGCGTCGCGGGCCTTGGTCGTGTGCTCGTGGGCCTGCGTGCTGTGCTCGTGAGCCTTGGTGGCATGCTCCTTGGCCTGGTCGTGGTTGCCGGCTTCATGGTGCACGGCGGCCATGTTGTGGTGTTTGGCGGATTCGGTATGATGCTCCGCCGCCTTCATGTGATGCTCGGTCGCGGGATGTTTGGTGGCCGTCGATGGTTTGCTGGTCATGGGTACGTCTCCTTTGACACCGTACAACACGGTACACGGCTAGCGTAGCAAGAACACGTCCAGGGAGACGATGGACGACCACGCAGCGGAGGGAAGCCCGCGTGCTGCGCTGGCAGCGGTCTCGTCGGAGCCGCAGTACGCGACGAGCCGCACTTCTGATAGGCCGTCCGTGCTGGTTCTGCCGCTCGTCTTTTTGCTTTTGTGCTTTTTGCTTTTTCTGCATTGCTTGGCGTCGTGATTGTCACGTGCAGAATTATTTGCCGTAGTTTCGGCAACGATTATTGACGTATCGCAGGCCACTGGGACATCCTCCTCAATGGTCTCCTT
>JBBRHB010000618.1:0-3568 GCA_038223355.1 Chloroflexales bacterium | reverse complement strand
TCTTCATCCTTGACCGCTATAACGAGCTCTATCACCAATGGGTTGGTGCCGGTGGGCAAGCCCTGCCACCGGTCGTTGACGCGGTGGAATGGCTCGAAGCCATCGGACGCCAGTGCGGCATCTAACACTGAATGGTCTGCTTACCGTACCGCAGTGCCGGGCGCAGGAAAGCTGTGCGCCACGTCGTCAAGGACCAAGACCCAATCCGGCCCGACCGCTGGTGGCGCGAATTCATGCGTTCCTGAGCGTGGAAGCGTACCATTGCGCTGGGCGGTGCCAGTGCGTGGATCGTACCAATGTACGGCGAGTGTGCTGCCAGACAACTTGCCTAAGTCAATCGTCACCGGGTTGCCCGAAGGGATATAGACGAAGGCATAACTACCATCTTGATCACGCGTCGCACGAACATGATGAGTACCCGTGGCTGGATCTGAGAGCAACAAGGTTTGATCAGGAATGCGGCTGAGGAAGGGGCGCGACTCGATGAGTGCGCGGACGTGCCGCATATGAGCCGAACCTGGCAGGTGCAGCCCAGCATGCCATGTCCGGCGGACATTGGTATAGGGCGGACGACCGGGCTGACACATTTGCCAGATCGGATGACAGCCGTACGTGTGACCGTGGGCCCCGGCAAACAGGGCCCAATATGCTGATTTGCGCACGTCGTAGTCGTCAAGGTAGCCATTGTCCAGGTTAAACGCCGCAGGATGGTCCTCGTATCCCGGCTCGGCGTCCATGCAGGGCTTAACCGGCGTCCGCTGATAATCGCTCGTGATGCAGTTATAAGTATCCCGATTGCGAGCGTGACCCGATTGCCACATATTGAAGTCCAGCCACGCCTCATCATGAAAATACTCGGCGGATGTTTGGCTACCGGTTGGGTGAAAAGTTATCAAATGTGTGCCACCATCACCGGTGCGCAGACCGGCTGCCATGGCCGCCATAATGGCACGGTGCTCAGTGGTTTCCACGGGACGGTCGCCACCTAAAATCCAAATAAGCGGTTGACCACGGTAGCGTGCCCCGAGAAACCTGCCGAAGCTGTGGGCATTCTCGGGGGTGAAGATTTCGGGACCGATGCCCCACTTTTTGTTCCATTTATCGCCCCAGGTCGGCAGCATACCAATGACCAGACCAAGTGCAGCAGCCTGTGCCACGATAGCGTCAACGTGTTCAAAATACACATTGTTAGGCTGGCTGGGGTCATTATCGACCAAGGGCAGGTCGCCTAGTGCGTTTGGCCCGAGCAGCCCGTCATATTCGGCTAAGACAACCGCCTGGATGACCGTGAACCGCTTCGCCGCGCGATCCTGTAAGTACACTTCGGCCTCACTACGGCCGCAACGGTGGAACAGCTCCCAGGCTGTGTCACCGAGGTAAAAAAAGGGCGATCCGTCATCGTGCACTAAAAAGCGCCCGTTCGCACTAACCTTCAGCATACGCGCATCCACCTTTGTATTATGCTCAATAAAACGTATCCATAGCCTGGCTAACGCTCCGTGCTGATTGTGGCGAATGCGTCAGGCAACGCGAAAAAGTGGCTCCTCACCGGCGAGTACCCGCAGGGCATTTTCGGCGGTTATCTCGCCCATCTTACGAAGACCATCATTGGTCTGTCCGGCGCTATGCGGCGTTGCAATGAAGGAGTCGAGCTGCAGCAGCGGACTGTCGCGCGGCGGTTCTTGGCTAAACACGTCGGCGGCGGCCCCGGCGAGCTGACCGGTCTGTAAGGCTTGAGCGAGTGCTGCCTCATCCACGAGTTCTCCGCGAGCCGTGTTAACGAGGTAGGCCCCGTGCTTCATCTGGGCGAGGGTCTCAGTGTTAATCATGGCGCGTGTTTCAGGTGTTAAAGGGGCATGGAGCGAGACGATATCTGCTGTGGCCAGCAGTTCGGGGAGTGGCAGATAGCGGATGCTCCAACTCTGAGCAAAATGCTCATCGGGATACAGATCATATGCCACCACCTGCATCCCAAAGCCTTTTGCCCGTCGAGCAAGCTCTTTGCCGATCTGCCCCAGCCCAACAATCCCCAAGATCTTGCCGCGCAACTCCATCCCGACCAAGCGAGGCCACTTGCCGCCGCGTACCGCGCGATCACCGCGTGGGATTTGTCGGGCTAAGGCCAGCACCAGTGCCATCGCCATATCTGCGACCGAGTCGGCTATCGCCCCCCCCGCAACGGCCACCGGAATACGATGTGCCTTGGCAGCCTGTAGGTCGATGTTATCGTAGCCGACACCGTGCTTGGAGATGATTTTTAATTGCTTGGCAGCCTCCAAAACCCGCGCAGTCACGGGTTCCGTACCCGAGATCAGCACATCCACATCAACGATGCGGGCCACGAGCTCGTCTTCGGTCGGTGCCCGTCCCCAATCGTTCGCGATAATCTCACAGCCTAGCGCCTGCATCTGTTCGACGGCCTCCGGGCAATGCGGTCCGAATGAGCGCGAAGCGACGAGCACACGATAGCTCTGCGCCGGCTGTTGTGCCGCCGACGACCGAGTCGCAGTGTCATGCGCCGTTGGGGGCACCTTCAATTCTTGCCCTAGCACGGAGCGCAAATACGCGACATACGCTGCCATGTCTTGCTCGCGATGCAGTGCGCCACCCATTGGGAGCGCGGTTGCGCCCGCTGCGACTGCTGCCAGACAGGAGTCAGTTTCTAGCCCGCCTGCTGCTTGCAGTTCCACGGTACGTCCACCGGCGTCGATCATCCTGCGCACCGCGCTGATCCGATCAAGCAACAGTTCATTAAAGGTGCGACCACGCTGGCCCTCACCGGTGACACGCCCTAATAACAGCACCGCATCGATCAACGGGAGCACCGGCTCCAGTACATGTAGCGGTGTCCCCAGCGCCAGACACAGGCCCACCTCTAGCCCCTGCTCGCGTACAGCGAAGATCGCCTCGTACAACAGTGGTGTGCTTTCGGCCGGCAGGAAGACCAGGCTAGCTCCCGCTTTGACCAGTGCCGGCAGAAAACGTAGTGGATCGTTTGCCGCCAGATGGACCTCGAATGGCAGCTTCGTCAACGGACGCAGTGCCTGCATAGTGCGCGGCGGGAAGGCTAGGTCCGCCACAAAGTGACCGTCGAAGATGTCGAAGTGCAAGAAATCGACACCGGCCGCCTCGACGCGCCGGAGTTCCTCGCCGAGGCGTGTATGGTCGGCGTTGAAGAGGGCCGAACCGATGCGAAGCGTGCTGCTCACTGCGGCAGCCCCGCCATATCAAGCGCAATCGCTCGGATGGGTGAAGCGTCCAGCCCTTTGATCGGCAATGGCATGCCGACAAAGAAGAAGCGATCGCCGGGAATCTGGTCCAGGTTACATAAACACTCAACCACCGGTACGTCAATGCCGGGCTTAAAGAAGAGGTGGTGATTGGGATGATCTTTCGTGCTGCCGCGGACCTCGAAACCCGATGCGTCAGTTCCCAGCAGCTTGATCTTTTGCTCCAGCACGAGCCACTCGGCCGCCTCCTCGGTAAGATAGGGCCGGGCATGCGACTCCTTCGTGCGGTACTGATGGTCGCGGCCTTCCCAAAGGATGACAATATCGCCCGGTTGTAC
>JBBRHB010000617.1:0-3570 GCA_038223355.1 Chloroflexales bacterium | reverse complement strand
ACCCCGGTGTGGCACGGTTATTTGGGCAGGGTGACGTGTACCTGGGCGGTCAGGTGTGGCAGATTAATGGCCCCGAAGATCCGCCGTTTGCCAAATATCGCTTATCCCCCGCCGAGATGCGCAAGGTTTTTGCCGAGCGCGGCTGGCGTCGTATTGTCGCCTTTCAAACCCGCAACCCGATTCACCGCGCCCACGAGTATATCCAGAAAGCCGCACTAGAAATCATGGATGGCTTGTTGGTACATCCGTTGGTCGGCGAAACCAAAAGCGATGACATTCCGGCCGATGTACGCATGCGCTCCTACGAAGCATTGTTGCGCGATTATTACCCCCAGGCTCGGACACAACTGGCCGTATATCCCGCTGCGATGCGCTATGCTGGGCCGCGCGAAGCGATCTTCCATGCGCTGGCACGGAAGAACTACGGCTGCACACACTTCATTGTTGGTCGTGATCATGCCGGTGTCGGCAGCTATTATGGCACCTACGATGCGCAGTTAATCTTCGATACCTTCGCGCCACACGAGCTCGGCATTACGCCGCTCTTTTTTGAGCACAGCTTCTTCTGTCGGACCTGCGGTCAGATTGTATCGAGCAAGACCTGTCCGCACGGCGCGGAGCATCACATGACACTCAGCGGTACGGCTGTGCGTGCGCTGTTGAGCAGCGGTGAGTTGCCGCCCCCCGAGTTCAGCCGCCCCGAGGTTGCAGCGATCCTGATCGAAGCATATCGCAAGGGCTAAGCACAATGGAGACGTCTGTGACACCGATCGACCAAGCTGCATCTTCCAACTCCACCCGTAGCCCCCGTCTGCTGGTGATCGGCCTCGACTGTTGTGCGCCGGAGCTGTTATTTGAGGCTTGGCGGGATGAATTGCCAATGTTGAGCGGACTGATGGACAAAGGCGTCTACTGCCGCATGGAAAGCTGTATTCCGGCGATTACGGTGCCGGCGTGGGCCTGCATGACGAGTAGCCGCGATCCGGGTCAGCTTGGTGTCTATGGCTTCCGCAACCGTGCTGACCACAGCTACGAGAACATGACGATTGCGACCGCCCGGGCGATCAAAGTACCTCGTCTTTGGAACGTCTTGGGTGATGCGGGCAAGCATGTGGGTGTGATTGGCGTGCCTCAAACATATCCGGTCTCCCCCGTGAACGGTGAGCTTGTCAGCTGCTTTCTCACACCGAGTGCCAAAAGCCAGTATACTCATCCCCCCGAGCTCAAAAAAGAGATTGCGGGCTGGATCGATGGCGATCTGCTAATGGATGTGCCTAACTTCCGCTCGGAAAACAAAGCACAAATCCTAAGCGATATTTATCGCATGGCCGAGCAACACTTTGAGATCTGCAAGCAGCTGTTACGCCGCGAGCAGTATGACTTCTTTATGACGGTTGACATGGGTGTTGACCGCATCCATCACGGCTTTTGGAAAGACATGGACGCTCGGCATCCGCATCACGTTCCGGGTAGTCCTTTCGCCAACGCCATCCACGAGTACTATCACTTTATTGACCGCAAAGTCGCGGAGTTGCTTGAACTGATCGATGACGATACGGCCGTCCTCGTCGTGTCGGACCATGGCGGTAAGGTCATGCTCGGCGGGTTCTGCCTGAACGAGTGGCTGATCCAGGAAGGCTACCTGGTGCTCGAAGAGTACCCCACGACACCAATGCCGGTCGAACGTTGTAAGGTTGATTGGGCGCGGACCCGCGCCTGGGGCTCGGGCGGCTATTATGGGCGCCTGTTCCTTAACGTTGCAGGGCGCGAGCCACATGGCATCATTCCGCCCGAGGAGTACGCCCAGGTACGTGATGAGATCACAGCCAAGCTCGAAGCACTGCCTGATCACGAGGGCCACCCACTCAATAATCGGGTCTTCCAACCCGAGACCCTCTATCGCACGTCCGAAAATGTGCCACCCGATCTGCTGATCTACTTCGGCGATCTCGACTGGCGCTCCGTTGGTAGTATCGGCAAGCACGAGCTCTATACGTTTGAGAACGATACCGGGCCCGACGATGCAAATCACGCGCAGTACGGTATTTTCATCCTCTACGACCCCAGGAATCCAGGCGGTGGCCGACGCATTGACGACATGAGTATTTATGATATAGCACCGACGTTGCTTCATCTTATGGAACAACCGGTGCCACCCGAGATGATCGGGAAGGTGCGAGCATTATGACCAAAGGGTTCACCATCTGGTTTACGGGATTGTCGGGAGCCGGGAAAAGCACGATTTCGGCGTTATTGGATCCGGCTCTGCGGGCACGCGGCTGTAAAGTCGAAGTGCTCGACGGCGATGTCGTACGTACACATCTGAGCAAGGGCCTGACCTTTTCGAAAGAAGATCGTGACACGAATATCCGTCGCATTGGTTGGGTCTGCCAGGTGCTGACCCGCAATGACGTGGTCGCCATCGCCGCCGCGATCTCGCCCTATCGTGCGGTCCGTGACGAGGTGCGCCAGATGATCGGCCGCTTCGTTGAAATATATATCGAGTGCCCGATAGACGTACTGGTGGAGCGCGACACCAAGGGATTGTACAAGCAGGCCTTGGAGGGCAAGCTTGATCACTTCACCGGCGTTAGTGACCCGTATGAGGCACCGGTCAACCCGGAGATCACCATCAACTCCGACCGTGACACGCCCGCCGAAAGTGCGGCTCAGATCATGCGCTGGCTGGTCGAGAACGAGTATTTATAGACATAGGTACTTGGTGGCTACATCAAGAAGATACCAAAAGGAGGCAGCTTGCTGCCTCCTTTTGGTATGCGCCACATTCCCCGTCGCCCTAACTGCGGCCGTTGATACTCGGATGTCAGCCATCCAACAGCTAAATTGTCCGGGCCTTGTGACCGTGCTCGTCAGGTAGCGGGCGCGACCCTGACCTCCCGGCACCTTCGCGAGGTACAGCCACGCCTGAATGCTCCTAACATACTGCCGCGCCTTTAGCCCTATAGTGCTATGATAAAGCGTGCTACATGGCATATAACGTGCTGTGCCAGCCACGGGTTGATCCCGGAGCAAGGATGAAAGGGCTGGACCGGACATGACGATCTATAGGAAGCAAGACGACGCCGCACAGGCAGCCAGTGGACAAGCGTCCATTAATGGCCCACGCTCGGGCCGTCCGCGGCCACCGGGTCCCGAAGAGCAGCGGGGTACGACTACTGGCGGCAACCTCTCAGGCAAAGACTCGCCGAAAGGGCCGACTTTAGGTCAACAGCTCCGTGGACCCCGCTTCTGGGTCACACTAATCGTTTTATTGGTTCTTAACCAGCTCCTTGTCCCCTTATTCTTTCCGGCCACCAGTGACCGTGTAACGGTCTCCTATACCTTCTTTCGCCAGCAGATTGCCGCGGGCAATGTCAAAGATATCACCAGCCAGGCCGATACTGTGCAGGGCACGTTTAAGCAAGCTGTGCCTGATCCGGCTCCGCCCGCCGGCCAAGCAGCTA
This sequence comes from Chloroflexales bacterium, assembly GCA_038223355.1. GTDB lineage: Bacteria > Chloroflexota > Chloroflexia > Chloroflexales > Kallotenuaceae > JACDGP01. The sequence goes on along the minus strand of JBBRHB010000617.1, from coordinate 106 downwards.
AACCATACACTAAATTTGCGACCAATCTGCCTTCCTTTGTCGACCCGCAGCAGTTCGAACCGCTGCTTCTGAAGCAAGGTGTGGAAATCAATGCGCGGTCACTCGA
>JBBRHB010000616.1:0-3575 GCA_038223355.1 Chloroflexales bacterium | reverse complement strand
CGCCGCGGCGCGGGCCATCGTTCTGCGGCGAGGTCCCGAGTGTCGCTCGGAGATAGGTGTGCTCGTCAAGGGTCGCTTGCCGGTGCACGGCAATGCGTTTAGCCTCTTTTGCATGACGAGGTGTCAGGACGAGAGGACAGGTGAGCTCGCCTTCTGGTGAGGTTAGGCGTCGGACCTCGTGGACCACCCGGCGGTCTTACCTCCCATAGACATGATCGAGCGCCTCACGGGCTTGTCGCGTCGTCAATTGCCACGCAATCTCCGCCTGTTCCCGATTCCGCTGGGCAACAACTACGGTGACCGCAGCCTGGAGCGCCTGGATGTCGGAGATCGGTCGATCTAACGCTTCTTGCTTCAGAAGCGACAGCTCGATCTGGGCCATGTTGAGCCAGTTCCCCTGCGTCGGCGTGTAGTGCCACTCCAACCGCGCAGCAATGCGCTGCGCCTCAGCCGCCGGCAGCGTTTCATACAGCACTGCGGGTGTATATGTCGTGACATTCCCGGCAACGATCTGAAGACATTCGGCTTCCGGAAAATAGACATCGACTAGGGCTTGGAGGCAGTGTGCCACCTCCACAGCCGAACGCCGTTCCATCACCGCGACCTGACGCCAGGCTCGCTGGGGCTGAAACATCATAAACAGATACCCGGTACCCGCGCGCCGGTAGCGGCCCTCGAACGGCGCGCCGGTAGCGCTCGGCTCAGCCGTTGCCTCGGGTGTATGCGCGATCAAGTGATAGGGCCGCTCATCGAAGCAGACCAAGGGCCGGCGCGGGTTGTAGGGTTCAGCATACAGTGCCAGAACATCCTCCATGCGCCACGCAAAGGTCGGACTGCGTGCTGGGACCCGCCATACAAGGGGTCGCCAGCGCTCCCCAGCCTCGGCTGTCAGCCGCGGGAGGTGTGCCTGGTCTCGCCGATTGCCGACGGTGAATTCCACAAATTTGTCTTCGACCAGCTTCAGCGTCCAGACCCGTTCGGGCGTGCTGCCTCTCGTCGTGCCCTGCGCCACGATGGTCGACGTCCCATTCGCTGAGAGGTTGCGGCGGAAGGCACTCTGCTGGCGGTCCTCGATCGCTGTGTTCACTCCCTCCTCGGCGAAGCGCTGCCGTATGCGTTTGACCGTTCCCAGGCTCACGCTGACGGCGGTGGCAATCGCGCCATCGGCCATGGCGGCATCGGCCAGCAAGAGGATCTGCGCTCGTGTCAGGGTTCGCGGTGCTGCCGTTGCCTGGCTCACGAGCAGCTGCAAGCGACAGCGTTGATCATTCGTCAGGACGACCCTCTGCTTCCGATTCATGCGTCCCCTGGGTATGAAGCTGCAGAGCAACAGGCGAGCGACCGAGTGGCGCTCGCCTGTGACAGTCGCTCCGCTGCGCTCGGCACGACCGTTACGTACGTACTGCGGCGAACGAGGAGCCGAGCGGTCGCGGCGCAGCCACCTGTGGTGTCTCGCAGGTGCCGACGAGCAACCGTGTGGGATCGGAGGAGGCTGCCACTGCACGGCTATCCAGCCGCTCCAGATCCCCGGCAGCCACGATACGAAGGGTGCCTGTCGGATGGCGGTCACACCCATACTGGGCGTTCCGAATGTCCAGCCAGGTCTTGCCGACCAGGGCGATGAGGCCGACGACGGTGACATGGATGCCGAAGCCGAGCCCGTCGATAGGTCGCGTGGCCGCGGTTGCGAGCATCTCGTAGTGCCAGGCAGCGTAGCCGGCCACGACCAGGAGCCAGACCAGCCACGTTTGCCAGCAGAAGGTCAGCCGCGGCTGCTCGTCGTCCGCGGCGTCATAATAGAGATAGGTAACCATAGTGCACCTGCATATGCTCGGGGAGTTTGCTGCCGAACGCCTTCAGTATAGCAAGGTGGTCATCAGGAAAAGATATGGATGTGGCGGGTCGGTGTATGGAAACTCTATTGGTTCTGTACGGAGCCGGGTGTCGAGCCCGGAGGAGAATGAGCTCTCGATGTTCCACCATCCTCCGCCCCGTTACTGCGAGGTGGCGGTTGTCCACATATGCTGCTCGATGCATCGACTTATGGCGTTGCGCCACCCCCGTTGAAGATGGGCAGCTTGCCGTCCCAGCGCAGCAGTTGCTGGTAGCGGATCAACTCCGGTGTCAGGCTTTGTGACAGCAGCGTGTTGGCCTCCGCCTGAGCGTGGGCACGAACGGTGGTCGCTTTGGCATCGCCCTGGGCCTGAGCGATCGCGGCATTTGCCTGACCGGTGGCCTAGACCTGATCTTGTTCGGCCTTGGTCCTGGCTTGCTGGAGCTGGAAGGTTTGTTGCTCGGCGGCCTGCTGGGCCGTGATCTTGGTGTCTAGCGCTTTCTGCAGGTTGTCGGGCAGGTGGAAGCCGCGCAGGTTCAGTGCCTCGAACTTCACGTGCTTAGCGGCAAAGCGCTCCTGGATGATCGCAGAAACGTCCGCGATGTACTGCATGCGCTGGGCACCATAGATCTCTTCCCAGCCATACTTCGAGGCAATGTCGCCCATGGCAGCACGCGTGACCTGGCGCACCAGGTTGTCCTCGATCGTGCCAATCGGTGCCCCAGCCCACGCCGTATACAGCTGGGAGACCTGCTCGATCGGGATCGAGTATTGGACCGAAACATCGCCGTTCATCGATTGGCCTTCTTTGGTCCCAATCTTGACGCTATCGTCGCCCTGCACCTTGCCTTCCGTCGTATTTTGAACCATGGTCAGGGTTTGCAGCGACACCGGATAGGTGGTAATGCTTTCGGTGAAGGGGTTGATCAAGACCCAGCCGGGCTTGGCCGTGTTCGAGACCTGGCTGCGCGCCTTATCAAAGACGATGCCCACGAGACCCGGCTGAATGGTCCGCCACGAGGCGAAGATCAGCGCTAGTCCCACCACCGTCAGCAGTGTCCCGCTACCGAGAGCAACGAGCGCGCGCGGGCTCGGTGTCTGCGGCGGAGTTCGATACCTCACGTTCATTCCGATTCAACGTCCTTTCGCCGCTACGAGCAGCCCCATGCTCTCCAAAGAAGGGTTCAGAAACCGCACACATCGATTGATCCTGATCGGTGGTCTCCGAAGGACACAGAAGCAGACGAGCGTCGCGGCGCTCAGCCTCACCGTGGTCGCAGCGACTGTTGAACTCATCGTGTCGCTATGCACACGTGTGTTGCCGTATATAGTACGGGTAGCGAGGGTCGCGGGTTGCATGCTGCTTGCAGGAGCGAAGGAGTTGACCAGATGCAGCCGGAAGCTTGGCACATGGTGCTTACGTTGCTGACTCCCCAACGCGATCGGCAATGACCGTACCGTCGCGCTTATGGGTCACAACCATTACGTCAATATCACCTGAGCCATCCACGATGTCATCGGCGACAGAGGCACGGAAGATGCGCTGCCAACGGGGCCGCACCCCTTTACCAACAACGATGTGGGCAATATTATGTTCGCGCGCCCATGTGAGTAGCGCGGGCGCGAGATTACGTTCTTGTAATGTTACGACCTCCGCGCCAAGTGTTTGAGCGAGGATCAGGTTGGTTTCGAGCTGGTGTGCGGCAGCAGTCGAACGGCATGTCGCTTCACCTGGTTGTTC
>JBBRHB010000615.1:0-3575 GCA_038223355.1 Chloroflexales bacterium | reverse complement strand
TGTGTGAGCCACAGAAGGCACAGGGAAAAGACAGCAGTCGAGGGCGTCGCGCGCACATCGGGAAGCCCCACGGCCTGGACCGATGTACTCGACGGCGGGCTGGCCTGTGCCATCGTCCGGGGCCACCACCACGGGAAGGCTCAGAAGGGGACGCGAAGTACGGCAGGACGCAGGGACAGGTGTACTGTCCTCCTCGGTCAGCACCTGTCTGTTCCAGATGATCCTACCCGCCGACGGTGCTGGATCCGGTCATGCCGACGGGCTTCCACCTCCAACCGCTCCACAAACGCAGCAAACGGCAGCGGGTGGCCGACCAGCCCCTTGATCGGCACCTGCTTGATCACCTGGCCGTTGTGGCTGATCACCAACTGGCGCTGCCGTCCGTCGATTTGGACTTCGACCAGTTGGCCAGCTAGCTGCTTCCGCACGTAGTAATCACGCCGATCAAATTGGAGACTTCCGCCCGACCCGATCCGGCGCGTATAGCACTTCCCATCGAGCACGTGGACCCAGCGGTCAGGATCGACCTCCGCTGGTGGTCGGGGACACGGCTTCAGGTCAGGAAACGCGCTCCGTGGTGGTTGATTGGCGCAGCTCAGCCCCTGGTGCGGCCGTTCCTGGTTATAAACTGCTGAAAGTCCCCAACCACGGTCTGCAGCGTTTCGAGATCGGCTGGATGTGTGGGCCGCAAACACTCCTCCGTGAGCGTGCGGTGGAGCCGTTCGACGAATGCATTCGTTTCGGGATGACGCGGGGGCGACAACGTCACGGCCACACCACAACTCATCCAGAAGCGCAAAAATGGGGAGGGAACGTCGCGCGGCAGTTGGCTGCCGACAAAGCGTGGGTCACGATCGACATTGACATGGGCGGGCAGCCCCTCCCGTTGGACCAGGTCGGCGACCGCCGTGATGGTGGTCGCCATGGTGAAATCGGGCCGCGCTTGCTGATCGACCCACAGTGAGGTGCCCACATCCACGGTGTTCAGGATTTCGACGACATGCTGCTGTTTGCCGTCAGGATCAGTGACGGGGAGGGCAGGGTCCTTGAAGTCGAGTTGCCAGCTGAGCATCGGGGCGGGCCTGGGGAGCGGACGTCGCCGGCGTTCGTACGGCGGCGCGATGCGGTCATGCTGACGGAGGATACGCCAGACGGTCGTGGCGCCGGGCAGTGGCTGGCCGAGGGCTAGGATGTCGGGGTCTTGGCCGAGATAGTAGACAATCGTTTTGGGACCGGGTACCCGTTGCAGCGGTGGTGGTGGCAGGTCTCGGATCGCGAGAATCCGTTCGACAACCATGGGATGGAGCGGCGGCTGGGGCATGTGACGGGTGTGAGAACGATCCAGCAACACGCTCGTATCGTCAAGTGCGGCGGTACGGAAGCGCTGGCGCCAGCGCTTGACCCAGCGTGGGGAGCGCCCAAGGGCGTCGGCATAGTGCTTGACCGTCCAGTCGGGCTGGAGCTGCTGCAAGCGGCGGAGTTGGCCACGATCAACGACAACTTGCACATCCATGATACACCTCGCACAAAAACAGGGGGTGGTGTCAGCATAGCAAGTGGGGGCAAAATCATCTGGAACTGTGGGGTGCTGACCGAGGAGGACAGTACAACAGGAGTTCGGATGCGATGGCCTCTACCGTCGGGCCAAGTGTCCGCCTCGCTGTGAGCAGTGCTGGCTGCGCTTCTGAGGAAGCCACGTCGTCACCGCCGCGTGACCAGCGTCAGAACGCAGGACCGTGTGAAGGTACCACAAGTGCTTGTCCCGACCCCAGCACAGCACCCGTGGTCAGCAGCCGGGCCGAATGAGGACGGAGACTGACGGCACTGTCAGCCCCTCGGGAGCTACGCCCCCGCCTGGCCTTGCAGCCACTGTTCAATCGCGGCGGCCAAGAAGGTACAGTAGGCATTGATATCCGGGCTCTCGCCGAAACTACCTTTGCGCTGCAGGTACTCCATGATCTCGAAGAGCACGAAGGCGGAGCCCCGGAAGCGTGGTTTGTACCCGGCGATCAGGATGGCGAGGTCTCCGGCGAGATCCTCCGACGTTTTAGACAGGGCGATGATGCGCGCTCCCAGCCGGCCGTGTTCTTCGCGGTGCCGCTTGTCGCCGTCGATGCCGCGATTGCCGATGCGTGTCCCGATCCACCGGGCGATGAACCGCTGACGAGCCACATCCAACGGCAATACCGTCGGCGTAAAGGCTTCCACGACGGGCTGAATCGACTGCTGCTCCAGTGCTCGGGCAAACGCTGCTTGCATGTTCGTCATCGTCTTCCTCCTGTTCGGCCCGCTGTGCGGGTGCTTGTTGGGAAGCACGCGGACCGGGTTCCGGCGCGGTCAAGGACGGCAAAGCCGGAACGTCTGAGCATGCCGCGCAAGACGTTACTTGACCGTCAGAGCCGGGTTCTGGGCCATGCTGGCGCACCCCAAGCACCTCGCAGCGGTTGAGGAGAAGACGTGCACGGTGCCAGCGGCGGCTTTGCGACACGAACGCGTGTGGCAGGCGACCATGCCATGATGACACGCGCCGCTGCCTGCAGGAGCAGATGTGCTTGAGTGAGAGCCCTTCAACAAAGGAATTCGTTCGGGCAGGCGCCGGTCAGACTGGCTTCGACGCAGGCATGCAGTTCAAGGCGGGTGAGGCTGCGGGGAGATCATAGACCGTCACGTCAATGTACTGCTGGAGTAATTCCTCGTCGACGATCCGGCGGATGGTTGACCAGCTTCCACCCGCCAGACCGCTCCCAAGGCGCGGCATGTGGACCGAGGCGGTTTAGCGCCGGGCTTCCACCGCGACCATGCGCAGTCCCAGGCGCACGGCGTCGTAGCGGATCGGCCGAGGATTATGCGGACTGCGTAGACCGTGCTGTCCCAACAGGTTGGCGACCCACAGCTTGCGCTCGACCTGCACGAACTGCACCTGGCCCAAAACGAAGGGCTGCGCGAGCGTACCACGCTGCCACGCGCGCTACTGTCGCTCGGGAGTTGCCCATCGACGGGACACGGCCAGGACAAAGCCCCGGCCCCACGCGCCTACATCATTGCAAACATGGACAAGGATGCGCGGGCCGGTATCTTCGGGCTGTGTCGCGTCTCCTTGGACATAGGACATCGCTCTCATCGTCAGTGCTCCATGTTTTTCGACTTCTGATGGTGGGACACGCGCCGAAGCCGTGTTTCACAGCGGCGCGGACATGCGAGAACGTATCGGCCTGCGAACGAATGAGCCTCCCCACACCGGTCTAGCGGTGACCCAGCGCTTGGAGCCGTTCGTACAGCGTGTCGCCGAGCACCGGTGCCCGGTCCGGACCGCCGGCTGTGGAGGAGCCGAGCTGGCCGGGCACGGGGTCGGTATCCAGTGCGATGCGCGCGACGGCGTCCGCATAGCGCTCGTGGCCCGCTGGCGGCAACCACGTCTCCAGCAGGGTGAGGCACGCACCTGCCGTCAGGCCGTCGCTATCAACGACGATGACCTCGTCATCCTCAGGATGTTCGGCAGGTGCGATGACGGTGACGAAGAAGCCGGCGGGAGCCCGGTCGAGACCAAAGGCCAGCATGGTCGGCTGCCCGTTGTG
>JBBRHB010000614.1:0-3576 GCA_038223355.1 Chloroflexales bacterium | reverse complement strand
CGGCCAGCGTGGGTCGCAGTGCAGGACTTCGAGACGCGCGTCCCGAATGCCCTTGAGCGGGCTATGGAGCGCGCGCAAGCAGGTCGATAGATGGGCGGCCTCGCAGCACATGCTGGCCGGACTGTATCTTCTGGTGCTGTGCTCATGCTCTCGACCATGGTTGACCGGCGTGACCCACCATTCGGCTGTGTCGTCTCCAGTGCTCACCCAACAATGGACACACCCAAGCAGCCTTTCGAAGGCGTTGTCAACGTAGCACCTGGGGTTAACATTAAGACAATGAATACTTGAACGGAGCATAGGTGAAGCAGCCTGATTCCTCTCCAGCACTGCTCGTACGAGACCAGCGACAGCCCTGTGATCTCGTTCCAGACCCCAAATCGGTGTGCACGTTCCTGCCAGTACTCTTCCGCGCTCGACGTACCACCTCATGCTCACAGTGACTATGTCAACCGTTGACCATATGGAAAGAGGAGCCATGATGACCGAAACCACCATCAGTTTTACCCCCGCTGAAATCGCGCAGCAGAATCAGGGGAACGTGACTGCCTTCATATTAACGAGCATCGCCTTCCAGCACGCTCATGGTGCTTCCGCTGAGGAATACGTGCAGTTTGTTGGCCAAAAGTTTGCGCCGGGCTGGGAGGATCTCAAGCATCAACCACCGGTTGAGGTTGCCCGGGCCGCGACGCGTAACTTTGTGGCCTGTGGTGCTGTGCTCCAGCGGTTTACGGCAGATGAGAACCGGGCGGATGTCGTCCTCATAGGATGGCCCGCAGAGGAGGATCTCATCTTCTTTGGGCTTACCCGTGCCACGGTTGCTCCCTTCTACAACATCTTCGCGCCGATCGCCGACTATCTGGGGCTGCACTACGAGTGGCACCAGGCTGGGGATGAAGTCACCATGACCTTTGCCCGTTCCTGGCCGTGAGTGATTGGTACCGTTGGCGTGTGGTGAGGTGAGAACGAGGTGAGGTAAGAACGAGGGTAGCCGTTCGAGGACATGTTCACATGGGCTACCTGGAGACAGCTCTGCGGCTCAGTGAGGTAGCATATCCTTCGTTCTGTACAAGATCCCCTACGATCAGCAGCACGGGTTTCCCTTCTGGTGGAACGACAAAGGAGGCCGCGCCATGTCAGTACGACACGCCCTGCTGTCACTATGGTATGGGGGTACCATGCGAGTGGCATCCTCACGTCTGGGATCGTTAATTCTCGCGCGGACACTTCACCACGTCGATCGACCACTGCTGCGGTGGTCGGGCGGCCGCTACTCCCTACTCGCGGCTGTTTCTGGTCTGCCGGCCGTCACCCTGACGACCACCGGCGCGAAAAGCGGTCAGGCTCGTTCCGTTCCCCTGGTGGGCTTCACCATCGGAGAGGACGTCGTGCTGATTGCCTCAAACTACGGCCGCGCCTCACATCCGGCGTGGTATCACAACCTTCGCGCACACCCCGAGGCCACGCTGGCACTGCGAGGGAGGGTGGGCCGCTACATCGCCCGTGAAGTCACACCGCAGGAGCGCGAGGTGTATTGGCAGCGCGCCGTTAACCTTTATCCGGGGTATGCTGCCTATGCAGAGCGCACGGGGGGCCGACGGATTGCAGTGTTTGTGCTTCATCCACAGTTGGCTGGAAGCTGACCCGCAGCTTCGTGAAACAACATGATCGACACCCATGCCTATTATTTCAAACGGTTTCTGCTCCATGAATCGTCAGCGACAGCTTGGTGAAGGCGACCCGATCAATGACAACAGCACGATATCCTGGGAGTCAGTTCAATTTGCCGTCAACCCTGTGGTAACTACTTCGACTATCCGTTCTAAAAATAATGACGAATGGGAGTGGTAGCTCATCCACGCCCGTGAACCTAGTTCGGTACTTCAGCACATTTCCGTTAGGTCAATCAAGCGATTGGTAGTGTTTATGTAGAGTCGTCAAAAAGGTGATATAGTACGAGTAAGTAGGATTACTTGTAGTATAATGAGGCACCGATGGATCGACATAACGAGCAATCGCGGGCCCTCCTGCCGGAGCACGTTAACCGCGTTGACCTGGCACTGGCTGCCTGGCTGCATGCGAAAGCTGGACGCAGCGGCAGCCGCGAAACCAAACTGGCCTACGCCGCGACGATCACCGCCTTTCGCGAACTGGTCCAGGATGCCGGGCTGGACCTCGATGGTGATGGTGTCGCAATCACCCTGCTCGCGCAACAATGGGCCGGCCACGGCGATCCTGCTCCGGCGACCTATAATCGCCGCCTCGCCATTCTCTCCAGTTTCTACCGCTATGCCGCGCAGCAACGCCTCCTCCCCACTGACAATCCGATCAGGGTTTCACGCCACTGAATGCAGATGCATATCTAGAACGGGACAATGCCCCTATGACCAGCGCCGGCACGTTCGGCCCGATCGCTCCCGCGGTTCCGAATCCCGTTTTAGATGCGCAGAAAACGAAGTGGAGCGAGACCCTGCCGATCACGCGGGTCGAGCGCCGTCGAGTGGAGTCCTACGCAGGGGCACAGCCACTCGACGCCGGCGATGTGAAGGAGTTGCTCAAGCAGATTGACCGCACAGCGCTGGCCGGAGCGCGTGACTATGCGTTGTTGGCAGTCGCTCTCCAGACTGGCCGACGCCTCAGTGAGCTCGCAGCACTGCGCTGGTCGGCACTTCGTATCGGGAGCGATGGTCGCGTCCAGATCCACTGGCGACGCACCAAGGGCGGCAAGGTCATGTATGATACGTTGCCGCTGCCCCTGAGCACCGCACTCCTTCAGTACCTGCACCGGGCCTATGGGCCGGCGCTCGGCGACCTTCCGCACGATGCGGCGATCTGGCGCTCGTTCTCTCGCAATGGGAGCCAGGGCAAGGCGCTGGTTATTCAGTCGATTGCCGATATCTGCCTAAAACGGCTCGGCACGTCCAAAGTGCATACCCTCCGCCACACCTTCGCACGGGTGATGGAAGATTCGGGTGCCAAGGTCAGTGACATTCAGGCACGGCTTGGTCATGCCAGCTTGAGTACGACCGGACGGTATCTTGCAGCGCTCAACCGCGCCGACAACGCACATGCTGAGAGCATCGCCACAAGGCTTGGGTTGGATCTCTGAGGCGAGCGCACACGTGTGATAATCCCAGCATGCACCATTTCATGTCATCCAACCATCCGGATGGCCAAGGTAGCCATCACAGGTATAGCTCCCCCAGCTTTTTGACAGTCTCGTTGCTTAAGGTGCATGGCATGAAAACAAGCTCGGATGCTGTATGTAGCCAGTAAGGCCCTGAACCCATATCCAGATATTGCTTGCTGGTTCCTACCTGCCGTGCTAGGATTCCTCACGACATTACCAATCATGATTAAGGACTCCTGTATGTCCCGTGTCTTCCACGCGCTTGGCGCATTGCTCCTCATAGTCGTTGGCCTTGCCAACCCGCTGCCAGCACTCGCCCAGAGTGGGTCGCTTTGTTTTAATATCCCCGGCATCACTAACTGCATCGAGGAACGGTTTCGGGACTACTGGGAGCAAAACGGTGGATTACCCGTCTTCGGCTATCCCATTTCCCCCTCCGCTAAGCA
>JBBRHB010000613.1:0-3577 GCA_038223355.1 Chloroflexales bacterium | reverse complement strand
CTTCCAATCAGTCAGATAAACGACCAGGCCGGCAGGTGTCGTAATGCCGAAGCCGACCGCATCCGGGATCGAGTGCGAAATATGAAACGGCTCGATCTTGAAGGGGCCGACAGAATAGCTACCGCCGGCCTCTATTGTGTTGCGCTGCACCTTGTCGAGCAGCTTGTGCTCTTTAAGCTTGGGCTGAATCAGGCCTAGGGTGAGCGGTGTGCCGTATATGGGTGGAAACCCGATCAGCGGCAGCAGATACGGAATCGCGCCGATGTGATCTTCGTGACCATGGGTAATGAATACGCCATGAATTTTGCCCTTGCGCTCTTGCAAATACGTTACATCCGGCAGGATCAAATCAACGCCCAGCATCTCCGAGTCGGGAAACATCACTCCCATGTCGAGGATGAGGATATCGTCACCACACTCGAGCGCCCAACAGTTGCGCCCGACTTCGCCCGCGCCACCGAGCGGAATTACACGTAAACGATCAGTAGCCATACATTGACGTTGGCGAAAACCTGTCTTGTTCCACCGCCGTCATTACTCCTTCCTTGGCGTATACACGCCATTGAACCCACACCTTGTACTTTCTTGAGTGGGCTTTACACATTTCTAATCATTGCAAGCCATACGGGCCGGCTTGCAGGCCCTTCTATAAACTGCGTCGTGGGGTTGGTACACCTTGGCCCACGGCACTCGGTTCGAGCTGGCTATACCTTTGTATACGCGCCACCAACTCATCGCGTTCTGTGATTCCCGCATATAATGGCACCCGGGCATGGCCAAAGGCCAAGCGATGCAACCAGCCCAAGACGACCGGTCGAATCTGCACCCGGTGGTTGCGATCGATTACCAGTTCGTCAACTGGTTCAGGCGATTGAGGGTCCACCCGCCGTAAGCCCATGATCGCATCCCAGGGATACAGGACGTGGATCGCTCCCACGGTTTGATACAAGAGACCCGCGCCGGTCACCGTATAACGCGTGGACCATTCTTCCACCAGATTCCAGGCCATTAGCGGCAGCGCTATGACCATCACGAGCAACAGCGCGCCGGGGACCACCTGATCGACCGTCGCAGCGGTGCAGGGATGGCCGCTGAGCCCCGTCTCGATGGGTTGATGTTGTAACGTGGCACGCACAAGTGCGCCTATGGTACAGGGATGAGCGACAGTCGGCTGCACGAGGTTCAGGTGGAGCGTGTCGCCAAGCAGCCAGATCGCCGTGATCCAGAGAACAAAAGCACCGAACATGAGTCTCAGTGTCGTGCGCCGGCCCGCAGCGGTCAGGGTATAGGTCTTTGGCAAAGCAGCATCCATCAAGCTACAGCAATGACAACTGCTCGCCGGTGGGTGGCTCCGGCTCGGGTGCCGGCGCTGGCGGTGTAATACCCCGGGCTGCTTCATCGGCTAGCACCTGCTCTAGCCGCTCCAATAGGCGTGGGATACGTTGCATATCTCGCACGGCATCGGGCATCGCCGCCATATTTCGCAAAATATAGGCTGGGTGATACAGCGGAATCACGACCCGATTGCTTTGACGTTCAGCTTTGCCGTGCACCTTGGTGATCTTGGCACCGGGGAAAAACTTTTCCATAGAGTAGCGGCCCAGCGTTCCTACTACCTTGGGCTTCAGTAAATCGAGTTGCCGTTGCAAATAGCCGGAGCAGGCCGCAATCTCCTCGGGCCGGGGGTCTCTATTGGCCGCAGGTCGGCACTTAACAACATTTCCAATGAAGACGTCGTCGCGCGTGAGGCCGATCTTTTCGAGCAAATCTTCGAGCAAGTGCCCAGCTTGACCAACGAAAGGGCGCCCGGTCTCGTCTTCGTTGCGCCCCGGTGCTTCGCCGATGAAGAAGATGTCGGCATTAACCGGACCTTCGCCCGGGACAGCACAGGTACGACCCTTGTGTAACTCACAGGCCGTACACACACTCACTTCAGCTGCAATTTCGGCGAGGCCAGCAGCGATGGCCGCATAATCAACTCGTTCGTCCATTTGTTCGTAGGAGAAGTATACCGGAGAGCCGTCGCACTATCAAGCGCGGTTCCAGGAGGACAGGGCTGTACCACCAGTCACTCGAGGAGCTGGCACTGCCACAACAGTATCGTTGGGCGTTTATCCCCGATCGGTCGTTTGCCATGATCTACGACACGTCCATCACGCACGCCTGTTTGCGCAAGCTCTTGGACCATCTGCACCCGCAAGACTGGCTGGTGCTGGACCTGAAGCCGTCAGCGCAACCCGGAGAGTTTGGCGAACCAGGACAGACCGAATATGGGCTCAAAAACTGGCCCGACGGCTCGACGATCGTGACAACCTCGATCTGGTCACAGCGTGAGAACGGTCGCGTCCTCCACAATGTGACGAAGTACGATCACTTTGTGGATGCTACGCTGGTTGAAACCGAGTTGTTCGACTATAACGAACGCTGGTATAGACAGCCTGAATGCGAGGCACTGGTCCGAGCAGCCGGCTTCATCGATATCCACATCACGAAGGCATACGACGATAGCATGCCAACCGCGCACGACACCTTTGTACTCGCGTGTCGCAAACCCTGATTGGCAGCGAGAAACCAGGGACCATATGATCACGTTGCCCCGAGTGGCAGCTTCGCTAGTCTGTTCCACAGGCTCGCCAAGGCTAGTCCTCCTGCGCTGAGATACAGGAAAGCATCGACGTTGAGCAGCGGAATTGTACCGTTGTTGTCCCCTAATCCACTCGCCAATCCCTGGCCAAGGAGCATGAGCAGAGCGGCGGTCGTACCATATGCGCCAAAAACACGTCCCTGATACTGATTCTCCACATTGCTCTGGAAGAGTGTCTGTACACTCACTTGTGCCCCCATCGCAGGGACGCCCCAGAGGAAAAGCATACCCATGGCCACCAGGAGCTTGGGAACATTGAACATGACGGTGGCAAGGATACCGGCTCCCACGAGACTGAGTGGAAAAAGACGATGTGGCTTCAGTACGCCATGCAGCTGACTAACGACGAGCGCGCCCATCAGGCCGCCTACCCCACGGAGTGTTGCTAACCAGCCGAATGCTTGTGCGCCGCCGCCCAGCATGTGGAGATACGGTATCAGCAGCACACTGAAGATACCTTCGCCAAGCGCGACCATCGCCGTCGCAACAAAAAGCGTTGCAAGAAGTGGGTCATGGCGCAGCAAGAGGAGTCCGTCCCGCCATTCGAGCCACATATGATTCCATACAGCGGGAGCAACGATCGGACCTGCCTGTTCACTTCCCGCTGGTTGGTCCTCCGTCTGTGGCGATGGTTGCGAAATAAGCGCGACGAGGAGTGCAGCGAAAAGGTAAGAAAGACAATCGATGATCACCACAGGGGGTAATCCGAGCCGCTCCATCAGCGCGCCCCCAAGTACGGGTCCGATCAACAGCGCAAGGTTGGTATTGAGAGCATTCAGCGTATTCGCCGGCATAAGGGACGCGTTATCCACTAAGCGTGGCAACAACGCATGTTCGGCTGGGTCACTGAACTGTCCGACGGCTGACTCCAGAAAAGCAACCAAGTAGACAATCCACAGCATCTCGCGCGAACGCACGACAATCAAGAGCAGG
>JBBRHB010000612.1:0-3590 GCA_038223355.1 Chloroflexales bacterium | reverse complement strand
GCTGCGAAATCGTTGCCGACCGTGTCGCAGGTGTCGTGAGTTGCGCCCCGACCGGCAAGAAGCTTTGTATCTGTTGAGCTTGCTCCGGCGTCGCAATAAGATCAATCGATGACAATTTGCCGATCATGCCCAGCACCTCTTGGGCAGTCGCAATATCGGTAATGACCAACCCTTGCAGCGCGCGCTGGCTTGCGGCATCCTGTGGCCTCACAATGCCGATAATCTTTATCTGCTGTACCACACCACTATGGTCAACCGAGATCTGCCCACCCTGAGCTACCTGGAGGGCGGTCGCCGTATCCGCCGATAGGCTGGCCGTTGCAGGCTCCGTCAACAAGGTCACGTAGTCGCCGCCATCACTACCCAGACTAGTGCCGGTGAAACTGCGGAAGGGTCCTTCGGCAAAAGGATCGATACCAAGTATTTGAAGCGGACGGGCATGCGGCCCACCGGCTTCCACATAGCCCGTTACGACCGGTGCAGCTGGCCGCACATCATGCTCTACAACTAGTACGCGGTAGACGTCCCCACTTAGCCCGTTTGCCCCGCCCACGATCTGGTGCGTCGCGCGACCGGTAATCGTCTCAGTCGACAGTGTAAATGCCCGCTGGGCACTCCCATTGGCTAAATCAATCGCCACCACCACCGCCACGCCCAAGGCGACCCCGAGGATCGATAGCCCAATCTGCCAGGGATGTCGCAGCAAATAGCGCAGACTGGTACGAAGCAAGAGTGGCGTCATGCCGTCACCGTCACGCGCTCATGCAACTGCCCTTCCTCGATCTGAAAGACCCGGTCGGCCATCCCGATCACCTCAGCACTATGGGTTGCCATCACCAGATTCTTGCCGCTTTGCCGCGTCAAACGATCAAGCAACTGCAGGACGATCTCGCCGGTCTCCGCGTCCAGATTGCCCGTCGGCTCATCGGCCAGGATCAAAATCGGATCATGAACCAGCGCTCGTGCAATTGCGATCCGTTGCTGCTCACCCCCCGACAAGCGGTCGGGATAGGTATCGCGGCGGCTCAGCAGCCCCACTTGATCTAGCAGTTGGAGCGCATATTCCTTATCTTTCGCAGTCAGGCGATGGTTAAGCTCGACCGGCAGCAAGATATTTTCCAGCACGGTAAGCGTCGGCAGCAGATTATAAAACTGGAAAATAAAGCCAATCGAACGTCGGCGAAACAGTGTACGCGCTTGCTCGTTCTGGCCGGTCACGTCAATCCCGTCGATGATAATTGTGCCACTCGATGGCGTATCAATCCCACCGAGCAGGTTCAACAATGTCGATTTACCCGAACCGCTCTTGCCCAGCAGCACCACAAACTCGCCGCGGGCAAACGACGTTGTTACGGCGTGCAGGACAGTGCGCGTCTGCCCGCCTTCCGTAAATGTTTTCGAAACATTGTCGATCTCGATCAAGGCGCTTGACGGTGTAGGTTGCGTCATCTCGCTCTCATTCCTCATGCATCCTTTCCAGTATAGCGAGATTTGGCTCCTGTGCGCTCTTTCGCGTAATGGTAACTTCTCAGCATAAGCCTTAGGGTAAGGTGTATACTATTGTCTATACTCTGCGATGCGTCCGAAGTGACCGGGGACACGACACTGTTTGACTGGGACGATCATAACACCTACCATATCGGGGACCATGGGCTTGAAACGGAGGAGGTGGAGGAGGCATTCCATGATCCTCGCCGGATTGCTCGATCGACATTTAACACGGCGAGCGAACGACGCTCGGCCCTTGTCGGTGCTACGACCGGTGGTCGCGTGCTTTTTGTTGTCTTCACTCGTCGGAGCGGCCTCATCCGTGTCGTTACAGCGCGTGATGCCACCGCGACAGAACGGCGGCGTTACTGTACTTGAGGAAAATGACTATGTCAAAGGCAACACGGGATCCAGTGATGATCCTGATCCACAGTTTGGATGAGATTCCGGTGTTCGCCTCCGAGGATGAGGAACACCGTTTCTGGCAGACCCACGAGCTAGCAGATGCGCTTTGGAACACGCTGCCAGCGACTCTAGAGGAAGACTTGCCGCGGCCTCGCACGAAGCCAGTTCCCGTACGCTTCGATGAGGATGTGCTCCGTCGCGTCCTGGCGCTCGCGGCGAAGCGCCACATCGGCTATCAGACGCTGCTCAAGCAATTTGTGATTGAACGGCTCTACGAAGAAGAAAAGCGGGAAGGCCTCGTCTAGCGGCGACGAGCGACGAGTCCTTTAGCTACTCGCGCTGGCATATGCTCCCAGAGCAAAACGCCAGAAGGCCGACGCAGCTATGAACGATGCAAGTGCTACGACGGCAGCCACCGGTACGAGCCAGCCAGGACTACGCCCCAGCAGCGCCTGAGCCGGAAAGGTGGTCAGGAATGCGACCGGGATCACGGCCGTGAAGACAAAGCGCAGCCAGCCACCGTAGAAGGCGACCGGGAAGCGTCCCACCTCGACCGCACTATCAACGAGGCTGTCGGCCGCCTCAAGATCCACCACCCAGAACGTGAGCGATTGGATCGCCAGATTCAGACTGTAGAGCATGATCAGCGCACTGAACGTGAGCAGCAAAAAGGCGAGGATATCCAGCAGCGAAGGCAGGTACCTGAACACCCACAAGCCATAAGCAACCAGCCCAATTCCAAGCGGGGCTGACGCCCATCCTTCTAGCCCCAGGTTGCGCAGGCTGACCAAGAACTGGCTGTTGATTGGTTTCGTCAGAATATAGTCCAGGGTTCCCATCCGTACATATTCAGTCATCTGCGACAGGTTCGGGACCAGCACGATGTCCAGGTACCCCTTCATAAAGGTGAACATGCCTACGACCACCAGCAGTTCTGGATAGGTCCAGCCGGCGATCGAATGTACGTACAAAAAGGGAATGCCTACTCCAATAGCCGACCACACGGTCCAAAAGAGTTGTACGAGCAGCAGCGACCAGAAGTTGAGCCGGTATTCCAGCGCAGCCATGAGTGCGTTACGGTAGAAAATGCCGAGCAAGCGGCGGTATTTCTGCATCGTGATCACCTACGCGCCGACAGCCTCGTAGCGCCGCAGCCCCCGTCGCCACAATATGCGATAGATCAACGTCACAATGAGCGCCCAGCCCATGCCGACCAACAGCCCGAAACCGAGCTCGTCCCAGCCGAGCCGTCCCATCAAGATCTCAATCGGTAGGCTGACCATGCTCCGAAAAGGCAGAAGACGGGCAGCCCCGCGCAGACCGGCGGGCAAGAGTGCGAGTGGTACCACGAAGCCCGACAGAAACTGACCGATGCCTTGCCAGAAGTTGGCAAACTGGCGGCTCTGCGTCGTCCAGAATGACAGCATGCCAAACGCTGAGCCGATCAACGTGGTGAGCACGATCGCGATGATCATGCTGCACATAAACGCCAGCACGGGCGCTGGCGTCAGCGGGTAGCTCACCGCTGGCAAGACCAGCATGACGATGGCGACAAGCGGCACGACGATCATCAGATCAAACAGCGTGCGGCCCAAAATTGTGCTGAAGTAGGAGTGGAATGGGTCGAGCGGCTTGAGGAGCAGACGGGACCGCTCGGTCCCGTCTGCTCCTCAACTGTCAGCCAGACCGCCAGCATC
>JBBRHB010000611.1:0-3597 GCA_038223355.1 Chloroflexales bacterium | reverse complement strand
GAAAGGGGCGGGCGAGACGAGTACCAGCTTACGCACGAGGTTCGGATGGCGAATGGCAGTTCGGAGTGCAACACCGCCGCCGAGGGAGTAGCCCATGACATCGGCTTGGTCGAAGCCAAGATGCTTGATCAGGGCGGCAATGTCATCGGCCATCAGCTCGTACGAGAGTGGGCGGTCGATACCGGCTGTTCGTCCGTGGGCCTGTAAATCGACACCGACGACCTGGCGGCCGTGTGCAAGCAGCGGTACGAGCTCGCCGAACATCTCGATGGCACCGAGGCCGCCATGCAGCAGCACCAGCGGTTGACCTGTACCGTGGAGTTGGTAGTACATGTTGAGGCCGTTCACCGCTGCGTAGCTGCCCGCCGGCTCTCCCTGATGAGGCTCGTTCATGTTAAAGGACCATTCTCGGTGAAGCGTTTATGTTTCATTTCACGCCAGCCGGTAGGTGAGAAAAGCGACGCCTAAACTGGTCGTTGTTGCTTGTACAAGTTGTAAGGTGAGCTTGCTGCCGTCTTTGAAGAGACGCTTGCCGCGCCCAAGGACAACAGGATAGACCAGGAGGTTGAGCTCATCGATCAGGCCATGTTGTTGTAGTGTCTGGACAAGGGTGCCACTACCGCTCATCGAGATATCCTTGCCAGGTTGCTGCTTCAGCTTCGCTACTTCGGCCACAACATTACTCTTGATCAGTGTTGAGTTATGCCCATATTGGCTACTTAGCGCATCCGCACAAAAAAATGCTGGATGATGAAAGTAGCCAGTACGGCCTCCAATTCTGAACGAGTGCTGCCAGGAACACTAGCAAGAAGCGATCTGTGGACGTGAAGTGAGGATGCTTCACCTGGCGATGAAGGACAATAAGTTGTTGGCGCAAGCAGGCATTTTCGGCAACAAGTTGTGGCTTCGTTTTGGCGAGGTCCATGACTGTACCGACCAACGCCGTCGTCGAAGCGGGTTTTGTCCAACGAATAAACGTGCGTTGGAGGCCTTCGGCAATCTGGCAAACCTTATACCAGTTAGCGATATACTTCTCGTATTAAAATGCGCATACTGACCCTACAGATAATGCTACATAGCCTATGCTAACTGGTATTACGTTTCAAACTCGAGGAAAGCAGGTGCATTTTTATTGGCTTTCATGGTAATGCAATGATTCAACGGGTTAAATCTATCCCGGATCATGCAAGTAGGCAATAGGGGGGTGTAGCACCACTACGGGGTTTAAGTCTACCCCGGATCGTGAAAGTAGCCAATACGGCTCTTCAGGCTGGCCGAGAGCGTCAAACGACAGCAGAGTGTAAGAAGGCATATGCGAAGCGTGCTGGGATCGAAGGAACGATTTCGCAGGCTGTGCGCGCCAATGACCTCCGCCGTACACGCTCTATTGGACAAGAGAAAACACACGTACAGCATCTGGCAACGGCATCAGCGATGAACCTGCAGCGGGTCAGCGACTGGTTGGATGAGCGACCTCGTGCCAAAACGCGGCACTCGGCGTTCGAGCGTCTCTACCGCACGGCGGCGTAGAAAGGTTTCTAGCACGAGTTTGCCAGCAGTATCGCTCTTGGTGATCAAGTACGAACTGTCCCGAAAACGGAGAGGAAATTGGTCAAAAAGGCCGATGCATAGGAGAAATGACGAGCGCTCATACCTCTCGCGAGCTTGCGCTCCCTTTTTCTGACCCCGATTCACCAAGAACTGGGGAGAACCCGGCATGTCCCCACTGGCGTCAACCATGCGGTGGCTGAGTACATGGAGATGTGCTAGATCGGCTGAGTGCTGCACGATCTTCTCGCCGGACGTACCTCATTTTCACAGTCCATATCCCTGCTGTTTCGTGTAAAGCCTTGCATGCTGTGCACTTGCCTGTCGCGATGTGGCGGAATTGTGGCGGGCCTTGCGGTATTATGCGCCGAGAGAAATGAGACGCCGATGGATACGCCAGCAGACATGCCCCCGTCCGAGTTTGCCGTCGGCGACCGTGTACGGATCGTTGGTGGAGAGCAGACCCCGCGCTTAGCAGGTCTGCGCGGTGTTATCGTCGAGTGCGATTATGACGCTGTGTTAAAGATGTGGTGGTACCACATGCATACGACGAATGGCAAGACCGACTGGCTGGCGGCTCCCTATCTCGCGCGCTATGATGCTCGGTTGGTTCTCGATCACGGGCCGATGGCATAGCTCCGTCTTTACTGTAGGGTGCGCCATATTTTAGGAGAGCCAGCAGCACACACTTTTGTTGAAACGTCGCTCTCCGATGCAATATCACCGGTCGTTTCCTCCTCTTTTGGCTGAATACACCAGATACCTTCCAGGCAAACAGTACATAATGCTTTACAGGGCGATGCGGGGCAGGCCCGGATGCCAGTATGGTGCAAAAAAATAGATGCGTAGCTTATATTGACATAATATAGTGTATTATCATGATAACCCGCTCGGGTTATTTGTTAAGCAATACACCAAACTATCCTCCACAAACACCGAATATACTTTCCGCACCATACGGGATGCGAACGACGACCAGCCGCCGATCGGGATCCTGCGTAGCATACGGCTGCGCGCCTGGCGCAAGGACAATCACGCACCGGCACTTAATTCCCACACCTGCCCGTCGAACTACAGGTGGCCACCTCCGTCCATCACCTACCACACTACGTGGTCGGAGAGCGGCCGTGCCAGCCATTCCCATCCCCGTTCACAGTGGCAGTAGGTGGGTTTCGTGTTGAGTTATACCGTGAACGGCGCGGCTGCGATGATTTCCGTGGTGCCCATATGCGCCACCAGTGCAAATAGACGCGTCGATCAGCCCTGGCATCCCGTGACGCACTGTGGCAAGATAGAGCACGGCAGCGCGGTCCAAGTCAAGCGTTGTCTAACCGCTTCTTTCGAGGAGACTATCATGCTGATGAACGAGTACAAACAGAGGTATCAGCGCCACGGCTACGTTGTCGTCCCGGGGCTTTTTAGCTCGGACGAAGTTACCTTTTACCGGGAACACTTCATGACCTTGCGCAAGCATGGTACCTTTCCCGGCGACCTCGCAGGCGTCGATGCCACAAGTACCGATCCGCTCAAACGCTACCCGCGCATGATCCATATGCACCGTTGGGACGATGTGTCACTGCGCTGGATGCTGGACCCACGCCTCAATGCCTGTATGACCGAGCTGCTGGGGCGCGAGCCCTATGCGGTGCAGACCATGGTCTACTTCAAGCCGGGAGGCGCACGTGGTCAGGCGCTCCACCAGGATAATTTCTACCTGCGAGTGCAGCCCGGCACCTGTCTCGCTGCCTGGATGGCGCTGGACCGCTGCGAGGAGGCCAACGGCTGCATGCAGGTCGTGCCCGGCAGCCATACCTGGCCGCTACTCTGCAGCGAAAAGGCCGATACCAGCATCAGCTTCACCGATGTGACCGTGCCCTTGCCGCCTGACGCCGACGTGCAACCCATCGTCATGGATCCGGGCGATGTCCTGTTCTTCAACGGCGCCCTCGTGCATGGCAGCTACCCGAACTCGACCGCTGATCGCTTTCGGCGGTCGCTGATCGGCCATTACGTCGAGGGGGCGGCCGAGCAGGTGGCGACCTTCTTCCA